>NZ_CP023049.2:1800778-2100908 GCF_002285635.2 Chryseobacterium piperi
AAACACTGAGACCAACCACTTGGTTTGTAAAATCTGACACAGTCCAGAGTAGCATCATAGATCACGGTTCCAGCAGCAACATTACCTCCCTGTGGATTAACAATATTATCCGTATTCGAATTAGTAGGAAGCACCAATCCTGAAGTATTCGTAGTAGACTGATTAATATCTAAAGCCCCTCTCGGTGTTTTTGTACCTAGCCCCACTTGCCCATATACCAGGAACAGTGTACTGCACAAAACAATAATACTATATATAAATTTCTTTTTCATTCTGTTATTTATTATTAATTGAATTGGATTTAGGAAAAATAAATACTGTTATTACAAGTCTTATTTTCCTTAAAACCTGTATAAAGCAAAGCCCTGTAAGCTTTCTTTTTGATTAATTAATAGATTATTTATTTTACTTACCGTAAATACCTTCTTTACCAATACTCCTTATATCATATAGGTTTGTATAAGTAAAAATATATACGTTAATACAGTAAAAAAATATAAAATAAGGTTATTATAATGCAGTTCTACTCAAGGCGTATGCCATTACATTATGTAAAAATAATTCCTGAGGGGTATCTACTACAGTTCCTGCTACAGCGGGTGCACGAAAAACACCTTCATCCCAAAAGAAAATAGCTCTTCCATTTGTCCCCGTAATCCATACTCTAGCATTACTTGTGGCCTCATTGGCTAGAAGTTTGTTATCTGTTGGAAGCTGAGACATTGTTATCCTTCCGGAAGTGGCAACACCTGTTAAAGCGATGTCCCTTGCATCTCCAAAAACACCATTGTTAACGTCGTCTGTTGTACTCGTTCCGTTAATTGTTCCGGTAGCCACCGTTCCATTACCTCCAAAAGCCGTAAGCAGTTCCGACCCTCTAGCTGGGTCAAGCATAATAAGAGCAACTCCTCCTCTATCTACATATTCCTTAACCTTGGCAGCATCAGCAGCACTCATATTAACTCCAGTCCCCGTACTGATAATATCAAAATTAGCCAGCAAACTTTCAACTGTTGTACCTGCCAAAGTAGATGTAACATTGGTAAACTCAAAACCGGAAACATTCTTATAAGTTCCAAATGCACTGTAATTATTAGCACTAGTAAGCTGAGAATTAAAATTCGGAAAATTGGTACTTCCAATAGAAAATGTAGACCAGAAGGCAACACGAGCAGATTCTGGTCTGCCTCCTCCTCCTGCATCAGACAAACACTGAGACCATCCACTTGCTCCGTATAACTTGATACAATTCTGGGTAGAATCATATATTATAGTACCTACTGCAACATTTCCCCCTTGAGGATTAACAATATTCCTCGTATCCGAATTAGTAGGAAGCCACCAATCCTTGTGTATTGGTTGTAGGCTTGTTAATATCTAACGCACCTCTTGGTGTAGGAGTACCAATTCCAACTTGAGCACACACTAATAACATCATATTGCATGTAGCTACAATACTTAAAATAATTTTTTTTTCATTGTTTTCTCTTTTAAATTTTTAATTGCTATAATATAATTAGTTTGATTTTTTAAAATGGCACCCGTATTCCATCATTAATACAGTCATTTTATCAAATTAACGTATTTTTAATAATTCTCAACAACGTGACACATGTTTCTTTATCAAATTCACATCAGTGAAAACAGACAAAGGTATTAAAAAAAACTACATAAAAATTATAATTATAATGCCTCTGATTTATTTGCAATAAGTAATATTTCTAAGGATGAATTACTACTTTAAGGGTGTTTGGAGGATAATCATCAGTTTTATTTGAAATCCTCATAAAAAATCCCGATTTTTGCAACTTCAAAATACACTATGCCAGACTTAATCAAAGAAATAGAAAAAAGAAAAACATTTGGAATTATTTCTCACCCCGATGCCGGAAAAACGACTCTTACAGAAAAGCTGCTACTTTTCGGGGGTGCAATTCAGGAGGCTGGTGCTGTAAAATCCAACAAAATAAAAAAAGGAGCTACTTCCGACTTTATGGAAATTGAAAGACAGAGAGGGATTTCTGTTGCAACTTCCGTACTGGCTTTTGAATACAAAGGACATAAAATCAATATTCTCGATACTCCCGGTCACAAGGATTTTGCAGAAGATACCTATAGAACGCTAACAGCTGTAGATTCTGTAATCGTCGTAATTGACGTTGCGAAAGGGGTTGAGGAACAAACTGAAAAATTGGTTCAGGTTTGTAGAATGAGAAATATCCCAATGCTTGTTTTTATTAATAAGCTTGACCGTGAAGGTAAGGACGCTTTTGATCTATTGGATGAAGTAGAGCAAAAATTAGGATTAAGCGTAGTTCCACTTTCTTTACCTATAGGAATGGGAAGTGATTTCCAGGGCATTTACAATATCTGGGAAAATAACATTCAGCTATTCCTTGAAGAAAAAAAACAAAAGGTAGGTGATACCGTTAAATTTGATAATATTAATGATGCGGCAATTGATGAATTGATTGGTGAAAAAGCTGCACAGACATTACGTGATGAGCTTGAGCTTGTACAATCTGTTTATCCCGAATTTAATCGGGAAGATTATATGAATGGAGATTTACAGCCGGTATTCTTTGGTTCTGCTTTAAATAATTTTGGAGTTCGTGAACTTCTGGATGCTTTTATTGAAATTGCTCCAATGCCACAACCTAAAGAAAGCGATACCCGTCTTGTAAAACCTGAGGAAAATACTTTTACAGGATTTGTTTTTAAAATCCACGCTAACATGGATCCTAAGCACAGAGACCGTCTGGCTTTCGTTAAAATAGTTTCAGGAACCTTCAAAAGAAATGAAAATTATCTATTGGTAAGAGAAGGTAAAAAAATGAAATTCTCATCACCTAATGCTTTTTTCGCTGATAAAAAAGAGGTTGTGGATGAAAGTTTCCCTGGGGATATTGTAGGTTTGCATGATACCGGAAGCTTCAGAATCGGAGATACTTTAACAGGTGGTGAAAAACTGAGCTTTAAAGGAATTCCGAGTTTCTCTCCGGAACACTTCCGTTATATCAATAATAATGATCCACTTAAGGCTAAACAATTGGCTAAAGGTATCGATCAGCTAATGGACGAAGGAGTTGCCCAGTTGTTTACCCTTGAAATGAATAACAGAAAAATTATCGGAACGGTAGGAGCACTCCAGTATGAAGTTATCCAATATCGTTTAGAACATGAATATGGAGCTAAATGTACTTACGAACCTCTGTCCATGCATAAGGCATGTTGGGTTGAGGCTGATGAGAAATCTGAAGAATTTAAAGAATTTGCAAGATTAAAACAAAGATTTCTTGCCAGAGATAAATACAATCAATTGGTATTTTTAGCGGATTCTTCCTTTACCATTCATATGACACAGGAGAAATTCCCGAATGTAAAACTTCATTTCATCAGTGAGTTCAATCAGGAATAAAATCTTATAGAAAATAAAAAAGCCGCCCAGTTTTTACTGCGCGGCTTTTTTTATAGTACAGATTAGATTTTATTTACTAATCATTAATTTCTTAGAAATTTTCTGTCCGTCTTTATCTACCTGCAGCATATATACTCCTGAAGGAAGCCCCGTAAGATTTAACTGTTCAGTAATTTTTCCTGTTCTGTTAATATCTTTTTTAGGATTTACTAATTTTCCATCCATCGCAAAAATAGTATAAGAAAGGCCTTTTTTCACATCACTTTCAATAGTAAAGATTCCTTTGGAAGGGTTAGGATAAATAACCAATTCGGTTTCTGCTTTCCCAGCATCAATAACTCCTAAATTCGAATTGATGGTAAAATTTGTGGTATTTACATTTAAAAATACGTTGTCAATTGCTTTGATCATTAATCTGGCATTTGATGTTACTCCTAAGCCATCAGGAACATTAAAGGTGTATGACCCGTTATTAGGAGTGCTTGCAATCAGCGTATGAGGAAAAGTCAACCCTCCGTCTGTTGAAACCAGAATCATAACGTTTGCCGTATTTATAGGAGCTGCATTGGTATTCGCTACATCCCATGTAATAGTCCTGGATTCACCAGTATTCCAGACAACTCCGGCTGCATTTTGAGATGTTACTATAAAAGGTCCCGCAGCAACTGATACCGTTAATTGAATATCATCGCGCCCGGTTTGTCCGCCAGCAGGGTTATTATCTCTTACCAATAATGAAAAAGTTAATGTCCTGGCTACAGAAGATAGTTTTTCCCATGATCTGTAATTACTTGCTGTTAATATGGTAGAATTATACCCCTCAATGATTGTAGATAACCTTGGGAAATACCTGGATGGTGAAGTGGTTGCCCATAATGACCTGAACATTGGCCCCACTGTATTCGTAGGCCTTGGAGGCATTTGTGCTGCCCCAAAATCTATCTGCTCCCAATTATAGGTAATAGCATCACCATCCGGATCATTAGCTAGTCCTGTTAATACAAAAGGAGTTTCTTTCGGTATCGTTCTATCGAATCCTGCATTAACAGTGGGTTCATTATTCCCTGTAGCTGTATTCACACTACAGTTTCTCGATGGAGAAGTAATCGTTGTATACATTTCCCGGATACTAACCGTATGGAAATAAGCATCACTGCTGTTCTGAACATTAGGAGAACAAATTCCTGCATATCCCATAATGGTACTTCCGCTTCCAGGCTCTATAGAAGTTGCTTCATTTCTGTTACATCCGTTGTTTTGGGTATGATTTGCCCCAAACTGATGTCCCATTTCATGTGCTACAAAATCAATTACAAAAGGATCACCCACCGGTGCTGCAGAGCCGGTAACACCGCCTGCTTTTACAGAATTACTACATACAGCAGGAGTATAGGCTAAACCATTATCATTTCCTTGTGTTGCCTGAAAAAAAACATGTCCAATATCATAATTTGCTAACCCTATAACGTTATTAGTTACTGTAATATTTTCATCAATCATCTGATCGGCATCAAGAGGATCGAAAGTATCTGTAGTAGTAAAAAACAACAAATCTGCATTGGCAATCAACTGTAAACTCACAGAAATATCATTTTCAAAAATTCCATTAAGACGGGCTACAGCTAAATTAACAGCTGCTAAAACGGCTGCTTTCTTCTGGGCATCTGTTCCCATACCCACCCCGGCCTGTTGTGCGGTATATGCTGTATATTCTATTGTCGTAGAAATGGCCAGTCTGTATTTACGTAATTGTCCATCCACCACCGTCTTCCCTTCTAAACCTGATCCAATATGCTTCAACGCATTATCTTCTTTAAAAAGACAATCAAATTTACTAGAAGAAATCGCATTTTTTCTGTCATATACTCTATAAGTTTTATTATCCGCGGAATAAGGATCTATATAGTACATTCCTTCTGTATTTCTAATCATCGCATTCAATCCAAAATAAGGATCCATAGAAAGCCTTATTTCAGTAGCAGGATCTCCTACTTTATTTCCGATATAAGATCTGATATCTGAATATCTTGATTGCAAATCAGGATGCATTGTTGAAGCTTCAAAAACTTCATAAGTTTCAAAAGTTCCTTTGTTATTGGGAAATTTTATTAAAACACCTTTTTCAGAAGAGATCATCATTCTGTCAGGAGCCTTTAACAACTGTGATTTAAGTTCATCTGCATTCAATCGTAATACCTCAAAGTCAGAAATACGAAGCGATGACTCTTTTGATTCTTTAACGCTTTGCTTCGAGACTTTGATCCAAGGATTTTGCTGAGCAAAACCTGTTGCCGATAGAACAAGAAAGCTTGCAAGAAATAATAATCTTTTTTTTCATATATCTATTTGTATCTATTTGATTAAGTTTAAATGTATTTCACCAGGCTTACTCAATACCTTCACTATAAGAACAGGATTGGATAGCTTTTTTTCAGCATACTCCCAATTTTCAATTTCTTTATAATTAACGATTAAAACTGGTCCTTTGGCTTCTATTTTTTCAATATGGATATCTCCATACTGGACATTCTTCAATTTTGGTTTTAATACCAGAAAGAATTCGTTATTATTTTCTAAAACAGGTATTGGAGCAGATCTTGAAAAGCCTTCATTCAGCCGACCATACAATTCTTTAATACCGGTCGTTGAATGGATTACAGAAAGCTCCTTCAGATTAATCCCGGAATTAAGCCTTCTCATTTCAACAAACTCTACATTCTCTCCACTCTGCTTCACATTCACATTATTTTTTGAATTAGCACATGAAAACATCATGAAAAATACAAAAATGTAAAAAATAGAAATTTTTATTATATAATTCATAACCAAAAATATGAAAATCTTCGCAAATGAAAACCACAAATTAAGATTTTGTAAATCAACAAATTAATATATATAAAACAACCATATATATAGCGTATACCAAAACCTATTTAAATAATTATTTTTTTTAATTATTTAAATAAAAAATAAAGAAAAATATAATTTAAAAACTCTAAAATAGCGATTTGTAATTTTTGTAAAATATTTGTAAAAATTCTACAAATCACTAGCAGTAATACACTTATGCGTTTACCAGAATAATACTATTCTTTTACAAAACACCTTTGAATATCCCACCTACTTTTACTTCATCAAAAAATTAAACTTATGAAAAAATTCATTGTATTGATAGTACTATCAACTATGTTCATCATGTGTAAAAAGAGCGAAACTACACAATCATCACTCAAAGAATCCATAAAATCGGCGGACAGTACCTTGTCTTCCGTCAATGAAAAAATACATGATATCAACAATGCAACAGGCGCTGTTTTCGATTCTGCTCATGTGAAAATTAAAGAGTTTGATAATACTAAAAATGTCATTAATGAAAAGATTGAAGCAACTACGAAAAGTATAAATTCATTATCTGACAAAATAGCCTCCACAAAACTGGAATCTAAACCGAATCAGAAAGATTCTGTTCAGAAGAAACCAGAAAAAATTATTGTTCATGTACCTTCTTCTAAAATCATTAAGGAAACAAAAGTGATCTATAAAAACGAACCTAAAAAAGAAAGTATCCCAGGAAATAAACTCATCAAAACCGGAACATTAGAATTAAATGTTGACAATGCAGAAACAGCGAAAGAAATCGCAATTCAGGAAATCAGAAAATATGACGGCTTCTTAAGAAGTGAATCCATATCATCAAACAATAACGATAGAAAAATAGCCTATTTAAGAATCAAAGTCCCGATTCAAAAATTCGAATATCTCATGAATGACCTAAGTACTATAGGCACTGTTGAAAACAAAGGCGTTGAAGTCTCCGGACAAAACTATGTTGAAAATACCATGTGTGATCTGGAAATTACATTGTATGGAAAAACCGGACAATCAATAGCCGATGATCAGCCAAAAACATTTGGGCAACAGTCTTTTACAGCTATTTCTTCGGGGTGGAATGTTATCACTGCCATTTTCCTATTTCTCCTTCCGTTCTGGCCTTTATTTCTAGTGGCAGGAATAGCTTATTATTTTTATAAAAAGAAAAAGAAAGACCTATCTGATCATCATTCAAGCTGATTTTGAAGCTATTTACCATAATAGCTATTCATTTTAATTTTATTTTAATGTTGTAAGCTATTTGGAAAAAATATTCTTCACTAATTTTATGTCAAATTAAAGTTTAGATATTTTCGCCAGGTGTAAAAGAATTAATGTCAGCGGAAGTATTAAAGGTTGAAGTATTATACATCTTGCATAATTTATTATGAATCAGATGTAAATAATTAGAATGCTTCATTAAAATGATCCTTTGTAAAAACGGATCCTGTCATCTCAAAATGACAAAAATGTGAAAAACAGGAATGAAAAATATATTATTATTTTGTGGTTTGTGATGGTGAAAAGGCTCTCAATTTGAGAGCCTTTTACTTTTATTTCATATTCACTACTTTATCTACAATATACCTTGTATTTCCTCTCCATGGCAATGCTCCTTTATATTCTTTATAATGAAGATCAAAGCTTTTTCCGCTGTTGCTCTCCAATTGTTTAAATACTTCGGGATCACTAACAGAAAATTCAAACTCATAGCTGGTAATACCTCCGGCTCTACCTTTTCCGAATCCTTCCTGAATTAACTTACCTTCATACGTTTTAAAAACGTAACCTTTTCTGATCGCATAATTCAGATAACCTGATTTTACTCCTTCGCCAAATACGAAGAAATATTTATACCATACAAATACTCCTAAAAGAAGTAAAACGATACCTAGGGTGATCCACCAGCCTTTTTTCATAGTAGTGTGTTTTAAATGTTTTTATTTTGCAATACTTCTGGAAATCACAATTTTCTGGATTTCTGAAGTTCCTTCATATATCTGAGTAATTTTTGCATCACGCATTAATCGCTCTACGTGGTATTCTTTCACATATCCATACCCGCCATGAATTTGTACTGCTTCAATAGTAGTATCCATGGCTACCTGGGAAGAATATAATTTCGCCATAGCACCGCTTTCAGAGATGTCTTTTCCTGCATCTTTTTCTGTTGCCGCTTTGAAACAAAGCATTCTTGCTGCAGTAATCTGAGTTGCCATATCAGCTAATTTGAAAGCAATAGCCTGATGATTGATAATCTCTGTCTTGAACGCTTTTCTTGTTTTAGCATATTTAAGAGCCATTTCATAAGCTCCTGAAGCAATTCCTAAAGCCTGAGAAGCAATACCAATTCTACCTCCGTTCAATACAGCCATTGCAAAGTTGAAGCCAAAGCCGTCTTCACCGATTCTATTTTCTTTTGGTACTTTTACATTGTTGAAAATCAAAGAATGTGTATCACTACCTCTGATTCCAAGTTTATCCTCTTTCGGTCCGATTTCAAAGCCTTCCCAACCTCTTTCTACAATAAACGCGTTGATTCCTTTATGCTTTTTTTCAGGATCAGTCTGTGCAATTACAATATAATAGGAAGCAGTACCTCCGTTTGTAATCCAGTTTTTGATTCCGTTTAAAAGGTAATAATCTCCTTTATCTTCTGCTGTTGTTTTTTGAGATGTAGCATCAGATCCTGCTTCCGGCTCAGATAAAGCAAATGCTCCGATCACCTGTCCGCTCGCTAATGGAGTAAGATATTTTTGTTTTTGTTCTTCAGAAGCAAATTTTTCAAGACCTGCACAAACTAATGAATTGTTTACAGACATTACAACAGCTGCAGAAGCATCTATTTTTGCAATCTCCTCCATTGCCAAAACGTAAGAAACACTATCCATTCCTGCTCCTCCGTATTTAGGGTCTACCATCATTCCCAAAAGTCCCATTTCTCCCATTTTCTTCACTTGCTCTGTAGGGAATTTTTGATCGCGATCTCTTTCAATCACTCCAGGTAGTAATTCGTTTTGTGCAAAATCCCTTGCCGCCTGCTGAATCATCAGCTGTTCTTCCGATAAATTAAAGTCCATAAAAATTAATAATTAGATGGTCGTAAATTTACACTTTTTAAGCAAATCTGAAAAAATAATTGACATTTGAAAATTATGGATAGATGTACGCTATTTTTACAAAAATGCTTATATTTAGATTTCTTTATAAATTACATAAAAAATTATGACGATCAAAAGATTATTCGATATACCTCATTATGCTTTGGAAAAATTCCCTAAAAGCGATATGTTTGTGACCAAATATCATGGGGAATGGAAAAAAACCTCTACACAAGAGTTTATCAATCAGGGAAATAAAATCTCGAGAGGGCTTTTAAAGCTAGGCATAAAACCAGGTGACAAAATTGCATTGATTACAACCAATTCCCGTACGGAATGGGCAGTAATGGACTTAGGCCTTTCTCAGATTGGGGTCGTTTCCGTACCTGTGTATCCTAGCATTTCACATGAAGACTACGAATTCATTTTTAGTAACGCCGAAATAAAGTATTGTTTTGTTTCAGATAAAGAGCTTCTGAATAAAGTCATGAAAGTGAAGCATAATATTCCTTCTCTACAGGGGGTTTTCACTTTCGACACGATCAGCGGCGCTGCCAACTGGCGTGAAATTTTGGATTTGGGAGAGGATGATTCTACTCAAATCGAGGTAGAAGATCTTTCCAACGCTATCAATACCGAAGATCTGGCAACCATAATATATACTTCAGGAACCACAGGACGACCTAAAGGAGTAATGCTTACGCACCATAATATTGTATCCAATGTTCTGGGATCAATGCCGAGAATTCCAAGGAAAAAAAGCCTGGATTATAAAGACACAAGAGTGCTCAGCTTCTTACCGATCTGTCATATTTTTGAAAGAATGCTTTTCTATCTTTTCCAATATAGTGGCTTCTCTGTATATTTTGCAGAAAGCATTGATAAAATGGGAGAAAATGTAAAAGAGGTAAAACCTCATTACATGAGTGTAGTTCCAAGATTAGTAGAAAAAGTATACGATAAAATATATAATACAGGATCTTCCGCAGGAGGATTAAAATCAAAAATATTCTTTTGGGCACTGAACCTAATTTCTAAAAAGAAAGAAGTTTCAAAACCATCCGGATTACAGCAACTTATTGCAGATAAATTAGTATTCTCTAAATGGAGAGAAGGTTTGGGAGGTGAAATCATCACTTTGGTTTCCGGTTCTGCAGCACTTTCCACCAGATTAAACCTGATGTTCCAGAATGCAGGAATTCCTATTCTTGAAGGATACGGACTAACCGAAACCTCTCCCGTAATTTCTGTAAATAGTTTCGATAAAATGAAAATCGGAACCGTTGGGCTTCCATTGGATAATCTTAAAGTAAAAATTCAGGAAGATGGAGAAATAACCGTAAAAGGACCTTCTATCTTCAGTGGTTATTTTAAAAATGATGAAATGACCAAAGAAGTATTTACCGATGATGGATATTTTAAAACAGGAGATATTGGAAATATAGATGCAGATGGCTTTTTACAGATCACTGATCGTAAAAAAGAAATGTTTAAAACATCCGGTGGTAAATATATAGCTCCACAAACTATTGAAAATCTGGCAAAAGCTTCCAAGTTCATTGAACAGATTATGGTAGTAGGTGATGGTGAAAAAATGCCGTGTGCACTTGTTCAGCCTGACTTTGAGTTTGCCAAAAGCTGGGCAATGAGAAACAATTTAACTATAGGCTCTACTCCTCAGGAAATTGCAAAAAGTAAAGAATTGAAGGAGAGAATCGAAAAAGAAATGAACGGAATCAACGAACATCTTGGAAACTGGGAAAAAATCAAAAAGATTGAGTTAACTCCCGAAGTATGGTCGATCGATGCCGGACTTCTTACTCCTACTTTAAAGCTCAAAAGAAAAGCTATCAAAGAAAAGTTCATAGATCTGTATAACAAAATGTACGAGCATCACGAATAAAACATAGACCGCTTCCTTACCGAAGCGGTTTTTTGTTGACTAATATTTATATTTTACAATAACATGAAGCTTCATTAGATCGAAATAGGTTTGTAATTTTAATATTGAATAAAACATCGAGCTTGTCATATAAAATTTAAGCATTGCTTTACTACTCTATAGTAGAAATGCTCTGATATATTCATTAACCCTATTTTAATATTACTTTGGAGTAAATATTAAAACCAGAATTAGGAATTATAAATAAAAAAAAGCTGCTTCATTTCTGAAACAGCTTTTTATATTTTAAAAAACAGTAATTAAAACTTAATTACAGATTTCATTCTTTCATTTTCTTCCATTACCAACTCATCATCTACAAGGATTTTCCCTGAATGTTCATCAATAATAATTTTCTTTCTCTGAGCAATTTCCATTTGCTTTTGAGGTGGAATCGTAAAGAACGATCCTTTTGGAGCACCTCTTTCTAATCCTACAACAGCTAAGCCATTAATAGAATTGGTTCTGATTCTGTTATAAGAAGCCAGTAATCTTTCGTCAATTTTACCTGCGTATTCTTTAGACTGCTCGATCAGATATTCTTCTTCTTTCTGAGTTTCAGCGACCAAACCATCTAATTCTTCTTTTTTGAATTTCAAGTGGTTTTTCAAATCGTCAATTTTTGAATTCAGCTCGCTTAACGTTTCATTCTTATGAGCGATTTTAGCACCAAATTCTTTAATTCTTTTTTCAGCTAGTTGAATTTCAAGATCTTGAAATTCAATCTCCTTACCTAAAGCTTCAAACTCTTTATTGTTTCTTACATTATCTTGTTGAGATTTGTATTTTTCAATTAAAGTTTTTGCGTGGTTAATAACTTCATGCTTTGTTTTGATCTGGTCATCCTGATCTTTAATATCTGCATGAAATTTTTCAGCTCTTTTTTCAAGCCCTTCTATCTCGATTTCAAGATCTTCAACCTCAATTGGCAACTCTCCTCTTGTATTTCGGATTTCATCCAATCTTGAATCTATGATTTGTAAATCGTATAAAGCTCTTAATTTCTCTTCAACTGAAATATCGTTGGTTTTTGCCATATCTAAAGGAAATAATTTACTGGGTTTGTTTTTTCGTTGGATTTTGAGATTGCAAATGTACTAAATTTTTGTGACAAAATTTCAAATAATTGTTGCGCAACCCATTGTTCTGATTCATAATGTCCTATATCACAAATCAGCATTTTAGATTCTGCTAAAAAATAATCATGATATTTAAGGTCTCCGGTAAGGTAGGCATCACATTTTTTAGATAATGCAGATTTTATTCCACTTGCCCCCGAACCTCCCAGAACTCCAACCCTCTTTATTTTTTTATTATTGAATTCAGAATGCTTGATCACGTCAAGATTAAATCTCTCTTTTACCAATTTCAAAAAATCTGTCTCATCCATCCCTTCTTCAAACTCTCCATACATTCCTAAGCCTGAATATTGATTTTCATTATCCAGATTATAAATCTGATACGCCACTTCTTCATAAGGATGTGCAGATTTCATAGCTGAAAGAATCTGCCCTTGTTTATAGCTTTCAAAAATAACAAAAATCATGTCTTCATCTGCATTCTCCCGGATATTCTTTTGCCCCGAGAAAGGATTCGAACCTTCAATGGGTCTAAAAGTCCCGTTACCATTAATGCTGAAACTACATTCATCATAAAATCCTATATTTCCTGCGCCGGCAGAGAAAAGAGATTCTTTTAATAATTCGGAATGTGTTTTGGGAACAAAAACCGTCAGCTGTTTCAGATTATTTTTTTTCGGCTGAAGAATTTTCAAATCTTTTAATCCTAAATGATTGCATATCCCTGCGTTGACTCCAAAAAAATCATTATCAAAAGCAGTATGGATAGCGTAGATAGCAATTTTATTTTCAATAGCCTTAATCACTGCTCTTTCAACATAGTTTTTTCCAGTTAAAGATTTTAAACCCGAAAAAATAATAGGATGAAAACATACAATAAAATTGAGTCCTTTTTCAATAGCTTCTGTCACAACACTTTCCAAAGCATCATGACAAACCAAAACTCCAGTAACGATCCGATCCGGCAATCCGCATAACAAGCCGACGTTATCAAAATCCTCCGCCTGCTGTATTGGAATACGTTTTTCTATTTCTGAAATTACTTCACTTATTGTCATTTATTGTGTATGTTTGCTACGAAAATAGGGATAATTTATTAAATTTAAAAAAACTCTAAGTATGGAAAGAGAACACAACCTTATTCCCGAGGATACTTTATGGAAAAGGTTTCTTTATCGTGTTATTTATCGCGCTGATACAAGGCTTGGAATGTTATTTGACGTGGTGCTGCTATTTTTGATTCTGGCCAGTACCCTGATTGTTATGATGGAAAGTGTTCCTCAGCTGGATAAGAGATTCCATTTTACATTTATTGTTCTTGAATGGATCATATCGTTGTTTTTCTCTATAGAGTATGTCTTGCGCATCATGGTTGTCAAGAATAAAAAAAGTTATATTTTCAGTTTTTTCGGAATTATTGACTTCCTTGCCCTGATTCCTTTTTATTTAAGTTTTTTCTTTCCGATCACGAAGTATTTTTTGATTTTCAGAATGCTAAGAATGTTGAGAATTTTCAGGATCTTCAATCTATTAGACTTCATGAACGATGGTTATTTCATCGTAAGAGCTTTAAAAAACAGTTCAAGAAAGATTTATATATTCCTGCTATTCCTGATTATTTTCTCTGTGATCGTAGGATCATTGATGTTTATGGTAGAAGGCGGAAGAACCGGTTTTGAAACGATTCCGCAATCTATATATTGGGCCGTGGTTACCGTAACGACAGTAGGTTACGGAGATGTTTCTCCTATTACTCCAATGGGGAAGTTTTTCGCGGTTATACTTATGCTTGCAGGCTATTCTATCATTGCTGTTCCTACAGGGATTGTAACCGCTGAGATGCGCAACAAAAGACAAAACCTGGAAAAGATCTGTGAGCGGTGTGGAAATGATGATATTGATGATGATGCAAGGTACTGCAAACAGTGTGGCAAGAAATTAGCTTAATATTCTTTATCAAAGTAATCTATTAACCCAATATCATAAAATCATGGAACCAAAAAAGAACAAACCCAACAGTTTAGTAATTATTCTTTTCGCTTTAGTCGCGTTAATGATCATCATTTATTTTATATTAGCCATGTTTTTCCCAACTGTTTTCGAACATATGAGTACAGGAGACATCCAACCTGTTCCAGATAAATAGTGCAATAGTAAAAAAATAAAGGTGGCCATGAGCCACCTTTTATTTTATCTGAACATCAGCATTTTATTTTTTAATAATTTTAGTGGTCTGCTTAGAACCATCTTTCATATCTAGTGTCATCAAATATACTCCAGATTTAATATCATTTAAATAAAGAGCAGAACCCGGTTTATCAATAGTTTTCATCAACCTTCCTGAAAAATCAGAAATAGTAATAGTCTTAACATTTGCAACCTCTGATATATTCAGGATATCATTGAATGGATTAGGGTAAAGCTTAATTCCATTTTTATTTCCACTCACCTCAGATGTCCCTAAGTTATTTTTGGTAATATTTATTGTAAACGGTCCTTCTAAATTATCTGTAAATCCACTGTAGTTCCCTATGTTTACATAATAGGTTGTTCCTGCTATAGTCGGTATTGAAATAGTTTCAGATTCTCCTGTTCCAGTATCGTCTACAGTATTTTCACATGACAAACTTCCACAGGTACCACTATACACTCCGATCTGAGAATCAAAATCACTACCTGTCGGCATAGTCACGGTAATATCAAAAGTACTTCCATCCCCAACAAATGTAAACCATGTACCATCATTCATTGTATTAGTGCAGGTATTTACAAACCCACCGTTATTCGTCGTGTTGGCTCCATCAGCTTGTACATAATTATAAGGGAATGCAGAAGCAACCAAAGCTCCTGAACATTCATCATTGGCAGGCGGCGGTGGCATAGTACCTACACAAATATCAAAGCTTTGATTGCTTCCCGCACCAAAATAGCTATAAACTCTCACGTAATAAGTTTCACCTACCGTCAGCCCTGAAATTACAGACGAAGGATCATCTGAGCAAAGAATACTGGACAAGGTTCCGCAAGCTCCGCTAAATACCTGGAAATAGGTATCGTCATCATCATCCGTCCCTACAGAAGTAATATTCAGAAGCGAAACCTTATGAGCTGTTGCCGTTGCAACAAACTTAAACCATACATCATCGTCAGGAGTACCATAACACGGATCAGGAATCAATCCGGAATCTGTAGCTCCTAAAGTATATCCTGAAGTTACTGCTCCACAATTTAAATCCGGATTCACAGTCAGCGCAATAGCATCAGCACATTCATCATTGGCAGGCAAAGACGGAACGGTTTTAAACGCAATCTCAGAACAGCCTGATGATTCGCCCGCTGATCCTACTGAGGTCACTTTTAGATAATACATTGTATTGTTAACTAATGAAGCAGGTGGCGTAAAGCTATTCGTTGTTACAGCTTGTTGGTTAACAATATCCGTTCCTCCGGGAGTTGTACCTATCGAAACCTTATATCCTGTAGCTCCGGAAACACCATTCCAGTTAATGGTAGGTGCCAATGGAACAAAAGTAGCATTATTTGTTGGGTAAGTCACCAACGGACAAGCTGGAATAGGGTTTACAGTTAACCCATTAATCGTAACCACTGATTTATACATTTCCAAATCGCCTGCGGGAGGAGAAGCAGGATCCGGATTAGTACTATCACTTCTATAGTAAAGAGTAGAATTAGGTGCCAAAGGATATACATACATCGCTTCGTCATTATTATCATCATAACCCTGAGAGTTTTCTTCAGCAGCAATAACTAAATTATCTGTATTATTATAGGGAAATGGTGTCGTAAAAGTAATTTCCACCACTCCATTGGAATTGGTAATCGTTCCAGCATAAACTTGTGTAAGCTGTGTAAGTGGTATCCAATCTGTATCAGAAGTAAAGCTCGACTTTGTTGTATGACCTAAATATACCACCCAATCCGATGAATTCGTTAAAGACATTGTCGGATCAAGATAAAAGGTGAGCCCGGTAATATTCCCAGCCGCATTTGCATTGATTTCCTGCTTTGTAAAAATCTGCTGTACGTAAGAATATCCGTAATATGTACTAATCGGAGCAGCTCCAACTTCAGTACTTCCTGTACCCAAACTAATTTGGGCGTTCAAGGCCATGCCAACCATCATTAAGCATGAAAGTAAAAATTTTACCATAAATTAAAGTATTTAGTGTTTAAAATACTAATTTACTAATAAATAGGTATATAAAATAAAATAATGACAGTTAAAAACTTAACTGTCATTATAATTTATAAAATAAATCAAATTTTATTTTTTGATTGTTTTAAGCGTTTGCTTAGAGCCATCTTTCATTTCAAGTGTTACCAGATATATTCCCGATTTCAATTCTCCTAAATGAAGTATTGATCCCGGGTTACTGATTGTTTTTACTAATCTGCCGGCAATATCAGATATCGAAACAGATTTAACAAGAGCAGCATCTGAAATATTTAATATATCATCAAATGGATTCGGATATACTTCATTTTTGGTTTTAATCACTTTAGGACCAGCTACCATTCTTGAAGATTCCGAACTGCTATTATTATTAATCGTGATCGTAAATGCTCCTTCCAGATCATCGGTATATTCACTATAATAACCTATATTTACATAATACGTAGTTCCAAGTTGAGTGTTTACAGAAATCATCTCTGTTTCCCCAGCTCCCATACTATCAACAGTACCTTCACATACTAAACTGCTGCAACTTCCGCTGTAAACTCCAATCTGAGGATCGAAATCACTTCCTGAAGGCAGAGTAACCATAATATCAAAAGCATTTCCGTCTCCTACAAACGTAAACCATGTGCCATCATTCATTCCATTGGTACAAGCAGTAATAAATCCTCCATTATTTGTTGCTCCGCCTCCATCATACTGATCATAAGTATATGGGAATGATGATGCCTCCAAAGCCCCTGAACATTCATCATTTACAGGTGGCGGTGGAATACTGCCTACGCAAATATCAAAGCTTTGATTACTTCCTGCACCAGAATAACTATATACCCTTACATAATAGGTTTGCCCCACTGTAAGTCCTGAAACCAGAGATGAAGTAGCATCAGAGCAAAGAATACTGGATAAGCTTCCACAAGCTCCGCTGAATACCTGGAAATAAGTATCCTCATCATCAACACTTCCAATAGAAGTTACATTCAGAAGAGAAACCTTATGAGTTGTTGCCGTTGCTACAAATTTATACCATACATCATCATCAGGCTCACCATAACATGGGCTTGGAGCTAATCCCGAATTTGTAGCTCCAAGCGTATAACCTGAAGTTACTGTTCCACAATTTAAATCAGGATTTACAGTTAATGTGATTGCCTGTGCACATTCGTCGTTTAACGGCAATGGAGGAGCAGACTTAAATGTAATTTCAGAGCAAGCTGATGATTCCCCGGCATCTCCAACAGAAATCACCCTCAGGTAATGCATTGTATTAGCCGCCAATGGCACAGAAAGAATAAAGCTATTGGTCGTTACATACTGCTGGTTAACCACATCGGTACCTCCAGGAGTAGTACCAAGGGAAACTTTATATCCGGTAGCTCCGGAAACAATATTCCAGGTAATCGCAGATAATAAAGGAACGAAATCTGAATTATTTGTCGGATAGGTTATCAAGGGACAAACCGGAATTGCACTCTGTGCTAGCCCTTCTATTGTAATCACCGATTTATATGATGCCAGATGCCCTACAGGAGGAAAAGCCGGGTTTGGATTAGTCCCATCATTTCTAAAATACAAGGTAGAGCCTGGTGATGATGGATACACATACATAGCTTCATCACTATTGTCATCATATCCTGGAGCATTTTCATCAGTGGCAATGACCAAATTATCTATATTATTATAAGGAAAGGGTGTTGCAAAAGTAACCTGCACCACTCCATTAACATTGGCAACTGTACCTGCAAAAACCTGTGTTAATTCATTAACAGAAATCCAATCCGACTCAGAGTCAAAGCTGGACTTTGTTGTATGGCCTAAATATACCACCCAATCCGATGAATTGGTTAGAGGCATTGTAGGGTCCATATAGAATTTCAATCCGGTAATATTCCCTGCAGCATTCGTATTGATTTCCTGTTTTGTAAAAATCTGCTGTACATAAGAATATCCGTAATACGTACTTATCGGGGCTGCACCCACATCCGTACTTCCTGTACCCAAACTAACCTGGGCACCCAAAGTCATGCTGAAGATTAATAAGCATGAAAGTAAAAATTTTGTCATAAATTAAAGTATTTACTATTTATAGACACTAATTTACCAATAATAAAGGATATAATTTAAAAAAAATGACAGCTAAAAAACTTTAGCTGTCATCCTTATTTTATCAATTAAATCAATTTTTATTTCTTAATTGTTTTAACTGTTTGATTAGAACCATCTTTCATTTCCATCGTCACCAGATACATTCCTGATTTTAACTCTCCTAATTGAAGCGCTGCTCCAGGGTTATTGATTGTTTTCACCAGTCTTCCGGCAATATCAGAAATAGAAATTGACTTCACTTTGCTTACATCTGAGATATTTAAGATATCCCCAAATGGATTGGGATACACCTTGATCGTATTCTTAGCATTTGAAACTTCAGAAGTCCCCAAATTAGGATCAAGCATATAGCTGATGTCATCAATAAGAACACTATTCGAAGGTGAGCCTGTATGCTTAAGAATAAGCTTATTCACTCCCGCCGGTACACCAGTGATGCTTAGCAAATAGTCATCAGCAGTCGTAACACTAGTAGACGTATAAGTTCCTAACACAACAAAAGTGGATGTATTAGCAGGATCTGTTAAATACCCTATCTGAACCACTCCACCAGCAGAATAATTAGCTCTACCTTTAAATTTAAAGATGTAATTATTAGATTGCAAATTAGCAATTTCAGGAGTAGCTAACATCCCAGTACTTGTTCCACTTGTATAAATATACAATGCATTAGCTCCACTTATTACAGCTCCAGTATTTGCATTTGTATAAGCCATTACCCTTGCGTACGTTGATGTAGAACCAACACTGCTCCAACATGAAGGAAGACTTCCTTCAGCTGTAGAATCAAAGTTTTCCGATAATGTCTGCGCTGTAATACAAGCTGTGATAAATGTTGCTGGTGCTGACCACGCACTCTTATCCGAAGAACTACATACAGAACGTACCCATACATAATAAGTAGCAGCAGCAGAAAGGCCTGCTAAAGACGCCGTAGTCGTAGTACTTGTACCCGATGCAACCGTAGTAGATGTAGGAGCTGTATTAGTGGTTGAATAATAATATTCATATCCACTTCCAGGAGCAGCAGATGGTGCAGTCCAGGCAATATCCGCTGTAGCAGATGTTATATTGGAAACAGCCAATGCGGTAGGCTCAGCACATGTAGGTGTCACATCAATACTGATGTTATCTACATATAATCTATTCATATTAGCTGCTGAATAAGCATTAAATCCAAAATAATACACTCCGGAAGCTGTCGGGGTAAAATCCACACTCACAGAATTCGCAGTAGTTCCATTAACAATATTAGGATGATCTGCAAGCACGGTGGTCATAGAGGTACTATTAGTAGATGTACCATAAGCTACTTTTAATTTTTCAGGATAAGTTGCAGCACTCGCATTTCCGTAGATATACTTTATTCTGTATGATGTTCCCGCTGTAAGATTCAGCCCTTGCGTATAGAACCATGTATTCGCTGCACTGGAAAAACTATAACTGTAATTCAGAACTTTAGTAGTAAAGCTACCAGCAGCTGGTGAATAGGTTGTCCAGTTATTTCCTGTTCCCACATTCTCAACAGAAGTACAACCAGGTAAAGCTGGTGTTGCTACACTTTCAAAGTTTTGAGTATAAGGAACATTCGTGGCTCCGCAAACCGTTGTAAAAGTTCTTTCCGTACAAGACGAAGAAGTACTGGTTGCATTATACGAATTCACCGTATAATAATAAGTAGTAGCTGGAATCAGCGGAGTTGAAAACATATATGAAGTAACATTTCCTACATCCTGATTATTCATCACATCAGTTCCACCCGCTGTAGTTCCTACACTTAGCTTGTAACCTGTTGCCACGGCAATAGCATCCCAGGTTATCGTAGGAGTCAAAGACTGCCCAATCGCTCCAGATGATGGCGCTGTTACTGTAGGGCAAATAATATTACGCGTTGTAAATGATGAACTCGAACAGCCCGACGCTGATCCAATACTGTTTTTAGGAATGACAGTCACATAATATTGTGTCGAATAATTCAACGGCGTTGCACTTGGAGTTGAATAAGTAGTCACCCCTCCAACATCAAGTCCATTGATAACATCAACACCACCAGCCGTAGTCCCTACATTCAAAGTATAACCTGTCGCTCCTCCGGCCGCTCCCCAAGTAATTGTAGGAGTAACGGAAATTCCTGTTGCAGCATCTGCCGGAGCAGAAACTGTAGTACAGGTAGGAGCACTTGTTACAGGTTGTGCCAGCTGAACATCATCGAAGCCAAGATAAAAATCACCCGGACTCGTACGTGTTCCTTTTAAACGAAACTTAAAGCTGGCGCCTGAAGGAATTGTTCCAGCCGGAATAGTTCCGGATACTGTTGTACAAGGTATAGCAACCTGACCGGTTATAGTAACCGGAGTCAAAATATTCACCCAGGTAGTCCCTCCATCTACAGAATAATCTGCAGCTACTGCTCCACTGATAGCAGAAGAAGAATCATAAGGCTTTGAGAGATACTTAAAAGAATACGTAAGCTCACCCCCATTAGACACAGCAGAACTGTACGTCACATTCCAGGTAGGAGCGCTACCCCATAAGTTGTAATAAATAGTTTTAGACCCGGCACAAGCTGGTCCTGCATTGGTGCCAAATCCCTGATAAGTTGAAGAATTTACCGTCCAGCCGGTAGGCAGACTGGTCCCTTCAAAACTTTCATTGACTAAAATTTGTGCAGAAGCCCCGATGCCGAGCGTCAACATACACGATAGTAGAAGTTTTTTCATATGTAGTAAAAAATTTAATTGGGTGGTAAAAATATAAAATAATTCAATTAAACTTAATAAATATTAAAAATTATTATAAATAAATAATAAATTTAATAATTTTATTACAATAAACTAAACAAACATTTAATTACAATTAAATATTCAATAATAAATGAATTGAAAAATCACAACTGACTATCAATTAGTTAAAAATATAATTCACTTTTCAATGCTATGTAAAATTTAATTAAAAACACAATAAATAAAGAAAATTTTTATTTGAATTTTTAAAATCTCCTCTCGTATAAAAACAAAAAAAAGCGGTCAAAAACCGCTTTTTATTATTGAATATATCGAATTAGTTCAGATAAAACTCATATTTATTGAGTAATTGAATCTCTTTAATCAAATCACCATTCAAGTCTACAGAATGTTTCATCGACTGCACCTCTATCTGGGAGTCATCTTCAATATCTTTAATGTAGAACTTAAATTTCTGGTCCCCCTTATTTCGATCAAGTACATTTCTGAAAAATTCTAAATCCTCAGGTCTGAAATCCATAACATCCATAACCAAAGATATACTTTTCGCAAATCTTTCAAAGGCCTCCTGAAGCTCAATCACATCATTCACATTAACAAAAACCCTACCATCTTTAACCTGCGCAAATTTTATTTTAAATATAACAAATCGTTGCACCTCAAGCTTTTCTTTCAACTTCATATAATCCCGATCCCCGAGTCTGAATGAATAAGATCCGGAATAATCTTCCAATGTGACAAATGCCACTTTTTCACCACTTCTGAACCCATCCTGAACTCTGTATTCCGTAATCAATCCCGCAACTGTATATTCTTTACCCGCGCCACCATTCTCTCTTTCCTTCTGTAAGGTTTTCCAGTCTTTTTTCTTTTCTTCAAACAATTCTTCCTGCTTATTGGCAAAAGCCTGTTCTTTATAAGCGTCAACCTCATCAAGATTTAAGAATAGAAAATTACCTTTTGGTTCTGCTTTTTTAGTTACCTCTTCAATAATCTCCTCTCCTACAAGAACCTCATCAGAAACAATTTCCGTTAAATCAACAACCTCATCCTGGGAATCCGTCTCAAGGATAGGAACTTCTTCTACAACCGCTTTACTTTCATCTTCTTTTTCTAAAACAGATTTTTTAGAAAGCCTTCCTTGTATAAACTGAAACTGATATTTAAATTCATCCAGCGGGTGGGCAGAAAGATAGAAGCCAATAGTCTCTTTTTCTTTATTAAGCTTATGCATATTTGGCCATTCAGGGCAAGGCAATAGTTTAGGCTGCTCAATTTGTACCTCTTCGGCAAAATCCGCAAACAGAGAGTTTTCCATTTCATTTTTACTTTCCTGAAAACTTTGCCCATAACGGATCAGCCTTTCCAAATTGGTTCTTCCAGCCATATCTATATCAAAATATTGACCCCTGTGAAAAGAGCTCAATTCATCGAAAGCACCAGCAACCACTAAACTTTCCGCTACTCTTTTATTCATTTGAGAAGGAAGGATCCTTTCAAAGAAATCATATACATTTTTAAATCTTCCATTCTGCCTTTCTCTGGTAATACCCTCACTCGGACCTTCTCCAATCCCCTTAATCGCCCCTAAACCAAAACGAACCTGTCCCTTTTCGTTTACAGAGAATTTATATTGAGATTCATTAACATCAGGTCCCAAAACGTCAACCCCCATACTTTTACAATCCTCCATGAACATAGTAATTGCCTCTGTATTGTTAATGTTATTACTCATTACACTCGCCATATATTCAGCCGGATAATTAGCTTTTAAATAAGCAGTCTGATAGGCAATAAAAGCATAGCAGGTAGAGTGAGACTTATTGAAAGCATACTCGGCAAAAGCTTTCCAGTCATTCCATATTTTTTCTAGCCGCGTTTCATCCAGATTGTTTTTACGTCCACCTTCAATAAATTTCGGGTACATTTTATTAAGAACATCAATCTGTTTTTTACCCATAGCTTTTCTCAGAGTATCAGCTTCACCCTTGGTGAAATTTGCCAATTTCTGAGACAGAAGCATTACCTGCTCCTGGTAAACGGTAATTCCATATGTTTCCTTTAGATACTCTTCAGTTTCAGGTAAATCATAAACAATTTCCTCGATACCATGCTTCCTGTTAATAAAGTTAGGGATATATTTAATTGGCCCCGGACGATACAATGCGTTCATTGCAATAAGGTCGGCAAATACTGTTGGCTTAAGCTCCCTCATGTACTTCTGCATCCCGGGACTTTCATATTGGAAAATCCCAACTGTTCTCCCTTCTTTAAATAACTGATAGGTTTTATTATCATCCAAAGGAATTTCATCCGGATCAATATCAACATTATGTCGTTCTTTAACCAGCTTCAATGCATCTTTGATAATGGTCAGCGTTCTAAGTCCCAGGAAATCCATTTTAAGAAGCCCTGCACTTTCCGCTACTGAGTTATCAAATTGAGAGACTAAAATATCTGCATCTTTTGCCGCAATCGTAACCGGAACAAGATTACTCACATCTTCAGGCGTAATAATTACACCACACGCGTGAATTCCTGTATTCCGGATACACCCTTCCATTTTTTTAGCACTCGCTAAAACATCATGTCGGGAATCTCCGGGAGTATTCAGAACAAACCTCATTTCATCAACAAGCATTTGTTCTTCCGGCTTTAATTTATCATATTTTGCCAAAGCTTTGGCAATATTCATTCCCGGTGTAGAAGGAATCAGCTTTGCAATATTATTGGTATCGGGAATCGGAAGATCCAAAACCCTTCCGGCATCTTTAATCGCTGATTTCCCCCCCAAAACAGAATAGGTAATAATCTGCGCTACCTGGTTCTGACCGTATTTATCAATTACCCATTTAATAATCCTGTCCCGACCCTCATCATCAAAGTCAATATCAATATCGGGCATGGAAACCCTTTCCGGATTCAGGAATCTCTCAAAAAGGAGATCATACTTAATAGGGTCCACATTCGTAATTCCGATACAGTAAGCAACGGCAGATCCTGCCGCAGATCCCCTTCCCGGACCTACCCAAACCCCCATGTTACGGGCTTCGTTACAAAAATCCTGTACAATCAGGAAGTATCCCGGATATCCGGTATTGGCAATTACATCCAGCTCAAAGTCCAAACGTTCCTTTACACTCTCTGTAATTCCATCCTCACCATATCTTCTTCTGGCTCCCTCGTAGGTCAAATGAGTCAAATAAGCCATTTCCCCTCTCTTTCCACCATCTACATCATCCTCAGCATGTATAAACTCCTGCGGAATATCGAACTTCGGAAGAAGAACATCCCGCTTTAAAGTATAAGGACTGAATTTGGCAAAAAATTCTTCATAAGCATCAAAAGCATCAGGATACGCTAAAAATGTTTCTTTTATTTCATCACCGCTTTTAATATAATATTCTCCGGTTGCTAGTCCTCTTCTTTTTCCAAATCCTTTTCCAACTGGGGTGGACAACTTTTCACCATCCTTTATACAGCTAACAATATCCTGAATATTAGAATCATCTTTATTCGTATAGAAAGTCTGATTCTGAGCAAGGATCTTCACATCATATTTATCTGCAAAATACAGCAATACTTCATTTAAGTGTTCCTCCTCAGGAAGATTATGATTTTGAATCTGAACATAAAAATCATCTTCAAAAGTATCTTTCCACCATTTGAAAAGCTCTTCCCCTTTCTGCTCACCCGTATTTAAAACAGCATCCGGGATATCTCCCAAAATACCCGAGGTCAAAGCAATCAAACCTTCCTTATATTCCGCAATCAGTTCGCGGCTGATTCTGGGAACCCCAAAATAGAATCCCTTTAAAAATCCTATACTTGAAAGTTTCGCCAGATTTTTATATCCATTAAAATCTTTGGCAAGTAGCACAACCTGGGTTCTCCTGTCCGGATCATCTTTTGTAAACTGCTTTTGTTCATATCTGTCTGAGATGTAAAATTCACATCCTACTACAGGAATCAAAGGTTCTGAAACCGGCTCTTCTTCCGTAAAAGCCTCTCCTTTCTCTTCCGCTTCCTGTTTTTTAGAAAGATATTCCTTGTGCTGTTTAGATCTGTCTGAATTCGCAGATTCTACAGCAGACACAAACTTAAACGCTCCCATCATATTTCCTAAATCCACCATTCCAACGGCAGGGAAATTATCATCAGTAGCCTTTTTAATTAAATCCGAAATACTTGAAGTCGCAGATAATGTAGAGAAAACACTGTGGTTATCAAAATTAAAATATTTACCAAGGTCAATTTCATCAATACTTCCGAAATCCTGCTGTTTTTTCTTATTATGAAAATCAGCAACCTGCCTTCTGATAACAATTCCAAAAGGCTTGATAGGATCAGGGTATAAAGATCTGAAATAAGCAAGCTGATCTTCAGAGATTTTAAGCACATCAGCAGGAATAATTCCAATCCTCATCATTTCAAAAAAGACCTGAGCCGTTGCATTTACATCGGCAGCTGCATTATGCGCTTCATCGAATTTATTCCCGTAAAGCTTTTCATAAAGCTCTTCCAATTTCGGAGGTTTAAATCTTCCTCCTCTTCCTCCACCTAACTGACAATAGTTGGTTCCCAAAACCATTGTATCAGCCTTTGGCTTTTCCTGAAGATTGTCTTTTATATTTTTTCTGAAGAATTCAGCACCTACAATATTGTAGTCGAATTCCACATTATGCCCCGAAACAATTCTTACCTTTTCTAAAACTTTTGAAAATTCCTCCAGGATCTCCTGAAGATCCCGTCCTTCTTCATTAGCAATTTTAGTAGTGATCCCATGAATCCTGGCAGCGTTAAAGGGGATATCATATCCTTCAGGCTTAATAATATAATCCTGATTTTCTATCAAAGTTCCGTCATCATCATGCAACTGCCAAGCAATCTGCACCATTCTTGGCCAGTTATCTGAGTCTGAAAGCGGAGCATTGAAATTTTTCGGTAAACCTGTGGTTTCTGTGTCAAAAACTAAATACATGTATTTTCTAGCTTTTTAATTAAAAAAGAGAATGTAAAGTTACTCCAATTTTTTTTGTCTTAAAATTAGTTTTTATAAATAGGTGCTAATCATACTGTGTATCACAACTCAATAATTTATAAAAAAAATTAAAACTCTCTGACATTACTAAGATAAACTTTAAAAGAACATTCTTTTAAAAAGAAAAAATAAATCATCAACTCAACATAATATCTATTTGTATTATAAAAATAATCAAAGAATAAATTACAAAATAAATAGCGATTACAAAATACTAACGATTGTTAGTATTTTGTTTTTTTATGTATATTTGCTTCCTATGGAAAATACACTTCACGAAAAGGTTTCTCAGGATATTTTACTTAAGGCTTATACCCATATGATGCTTGCTAAAGCCATGGCAGACATCTACGAAGAAAATAGAAATGTTTGTAAATATGTTCATAGTACTTCAAGAGGTCATGAAGCCATTCAACTGGCAACCGCTTATCAGCTAAAGAAAGAAGACTGGGTTTCACCTTATTACAGGGATGAAAGTATTCTGCTTGGTATCGGTTTTGAACCTTATCAATTAATGTTACAGCTACTGGCTAAAGCTGATGATCCTTTTTCAGGAGGTAGATCCTATTACTCCCATCCTTCAAGCAGGGATGAAAACATGCCTAAAATTATCCACCAAAGTTCCGCAACAGGAATGCAGACTATTCCTACAACCGGAGTAGCACAAGGGATTAAATATATTCAGGATTTTGACTTACAGAATTTTGAAAACAACCCCGTGGTTGTATGCAGCCTTGGAGATAATTCAGTAACGGAAGGTGAAGTCAGTGAAGCGCTACAATTTGCTGCTCTACACCAGCTTCCTATTATATTCCTGATACAGGATAACGAATGGGGTATTTCGGTAACCAAAGAAGAAGCCAGAACATGTGATGCTTATGATTTTGTAGCAGGCTTTACAGGTCTAAGCAGAATGAGAGTAGACGGAACAGACTTTGCTGAAAGTTTTGAAGTAATGAAGAAAGCCGTAGACTTCGTACGAACAGAAAGAAAACCTTTGGTAGTCTGCGCAAAAACAGTACTTATCGGACACCACACTTCCGGAGTAAGAAGAGAATTCTATAGAGACGATGAAGATTTAGAAAAACACAGAGCTAAAGATCCGGGAGAAATCCTTAGAAAACAGCTCCTTGAAACTGGTGTTGATGAAGATCTTTTAAAGCAGATTACAAAAAAGACCAGACTGGAAGCAGAAGAAGCTTTCGAAAAAGCTAAAAATGCCGAAGACCCAAAACCGGAAACGGTAATGCAACATATTTTTGCTCCTACTCCCATTACAGAAGAAACAGGAGTACGTGAACCTGCGGGAGGAGAAAAGATTGTAATGGTAGACGCGGCTATTCATGCTATACAGGAACTCATGTGGAAACATCCAGAAGCACTGCTTTACGGACAGGATGTTGGAGAAAGAATTGGTGGAGTTTTCCGAGAAACGGTTACATTGGGTAAAAAATTCGGAAGTAAAAGAGTTTTCAATACAGCCATCCAGGAAGCCTATATCATTGGCTCTACTGCAGGAATGAGCGCTGTTGGATTAAAGCCTATAGTTGAAGTCCAATTTGCAGATTATATTTACCCTGGAATCAATCAGTTAATTACTGAAATTTCAAAATCAAACTATTTAAGTAATGGCAAGTTCCCGGTAAGTAATATCATCCGAGTTCCAATCGGGGCTTACGGCGGTGGCGGACCTTACCACAGTGGCAGTGTTGAAAGTATCCTCGCCAATATCAAAGGAATAAAAATAGCATATCCTAGTAATGCTGCCGACTTTAAAGGATTACTCAAAGCAGCTTATTATGATCCTAATCCGGTTATTATGCTTGAACATAAAGGTTTATACTGGAGTAAAGTTCCGGGAACGGAAGATGCAAAAACAATTGAACCGGCAGAAGATTATATTCTACCGTTTGGAAAGGGCAAAGTAATTATTGAAGCCGATAAAGACGAAACATCTAAAGGAAGAACATTAGTCATTGTAACCTATGGAATGGGTGTTTATTGGGCTAAAGAGGCTGTTAAAAACTTCAACGGAAGAGTTGAAGTAATTGATTTAAGAACCCTGATTCCATTAGACGAAGAACTTGTTTTCGAAAGGGTAAAAGCCCATGGTAAATGCATTGTCTTAACAGAAGAACAAATTAATAACTCATTTGCAGAATCTTTTGCACACAGGATTTCTAAAAATTGCTTCAAACACCTTGATGCACCGGTAGAAACAATGGGAGCCTTAAATACCCCTGCTGTACCGATCAACCTCGTTTTAGAAAAAGAAATGCTCCCTAATGCAGAGAAGCTTTCCAGAAAAATAGAGGAAATGCTTCAATATTAAGGATTAAGGCTAAATCGTAAAATCGTTGATTTGCTAAATTGTAAATTAACAAGAATTTGTCATTCAGAATGAAGCGAATGCGAAATGAAGAATCTAAACATAGAAAAGTTCTCATCTAACGAAGGAATTCTTTGTTTACCTAAGTATGAAGAGCTATTATTCATCCTTGCATGAAAAAATATACAATCTGATAATCTGCAATAAAAACAAAAAGTTCTTTATTATTTTAAATACACTCAAAATATAACCTCTAAATTTATTAGAGGTTTTTTTATTCATTTTTTTTACTAATTTTAATAAACATTTATCAAGTTTATTCACTCAATTGCAAAGAATACTTAAACCATAACAATTTCTTTATCATAATGATGAAATTAATACCATGATATCCCATTATAACTTGGTATTTTTTTTGCTTAAGACACACCCATAAGACACATCCATTTTCTATGATCACAACCAAGTATTTTAATTATAAACAAATATTCAATCTTGCTGGTGCGCACCTTATATGGCTTACTGCTTGGTGTTCATTGGTAGCTGCCATTTATTATTTCTTCAATTGGCAATGGATGATCATTCCGTGGGTCCCTCTCGCATTAATTGGAACCGCTGAGGCTTTCTATGTTGGCTTTAAAAACAACCAGGCTTACGACAGATTATGGGAAGCCCGTAAAATATGGGGTGGAATTGTTAACTCCAGTCGTTCCTTTACAGCTATGTTGTACGCTTTCGATACAGAAAATGGAGATAGTACGAACCTTGAAGAAAGAAGAAAAATCATTACCTACCGCCACATTGCATGGCTATACGCATTCCGTGAACAACTGTTAATTCCTACCGAATGGGAACACATCAGTTTGAAAAAACATTTTGGTGCGATTAATATAAAGAGACACCGACTTATAAAAGCTGGATTTCCTGATTATGGAAGAACTCCTATCTTTTTACATAAATACCTTTCAACGGAAGAATTTACGCTACAATCAGACTATAAGAACTTTGCTACTTATCTAATTTCGAAACAGGCAAAAGAAATCAATGAATTAAAAAACGATAAAATTATATCTGATTTCAACCAAATGCAGTTACAAAGCTGTCTGAATCAATTTTATGACTATCAGGGACAGGCAGAAAGAATTAAAAAATTCCCGTCACCAAGACAATTTGCCAGTACAGCATTTGTCTTTAACGTTATTTTAATCATGCTTCTTCCATTGGGTTTGGTCAATGAATTTGCCAAGTTGGGAGACTGGGGAATATGGACAAGTATTCCTTTCTGTGTGGTCATCGGATGGATTTATATTGTTATGGAATTGGTTGGAGATTATTCTGAAAATCCTTTTGGCGGACTCATGTTTGATATCCCCATGCTTTCTATCTGCCGGACTATTGAAATTGATTTATTGCAAATGGTGGGCGAAGAAAATCTTCCTGATCCTATTGCTTCAAAGAACGGAGTTCTCGTTTAGTAAAGCTTAAGCAATTCAAAATAACTACTATCTAAAGCTTCCCTTAAATAGTTATAGAAGTGGTATTTTTAACCTCAGAAATCATAAAAGAACTATGGGTACTTGCAATATGTTCTAACGTTGTCAGTTTCGTCAGCATAAAGTTCCGGTAGTCTGCAATGTCTTTAACGCATATTTTCAAGATATAATCATAATCACCACTTACATGAAAGCACTCGGTGACTTCATGTAAATTCATGACCTCTCTTTCAAATTGCAGAACATATTCCTTTTTATGCTGGGTTAACTTTACATGGCACAGTACCATAAAATCTTTTGCAATCTTTTGCTTATTCAATAAAGCTACATATTTTGAAATAACTCCCGTATTTTCCAGTTTCCGGATTCGTTCATACACAGCCGTAACTGATAAGCCAAGCTTATAAGATAATTCTTTGGTGGTTTGTTTAGCATCTTCCTGCAAAAACAACAGCAGTTTTTTATCAATTTCATCAAAGCTCATAGATTATTTTTTGGCAAACGTTTACAGTATTCAAATATAATAAACATATTTTCTATAATATAATAAAATATTAGATTTATATTCTAATATACAAATAATTCGTTGTAATAAAACTTGAAATAGTTCAAATTTAAAAACAAAAAGATATGAAAGATTTCAACGCAGCAAACGAAATACAAGATTTGCAATATTTTGGAGAATTTGGAGGAGTAAACCCTTCTATTTCAGACAGCTCTACTTACACATTTCTTTCAGCCAAAACAATGTTTGACACTTTTGAAGGAAATGCTGAAGGATGCTATTTATATTCAAGGCATTCTTCTCCCATGAATTTATATTTAGCACAAGCCCTTGCAAAACTGGAGAATACAGAGGCTGCCAATGTAACAGCTTCAGGAATGGGTGCCATCACCTCGGTTCTTTTGCAGGTTTGCAAAAGTGGTGACCACATTATTTCCAGCAGAACCATTTATGGTGGAACCTATGCCTTTCTGAAGAATTTTCTTCCTCCTTTTAATATTGAAACAACTTTCTTGGATATCAACAATTTTGAAGCTATTGAAAGCTCAATACAGCCCAATACCAAAGTAATCTATTGTGAGAGTGTGAGTAATCCTTTATTGGAAGTGGCAGATTTAAGAAAACTTTCAGAGATCTGTAAAAAACATAATCTCAAGCTGATTGTAGACAATACATTTTCCCCGTTATCCATTTCACCAACATTGTTGGGAGCGGATATCGTTATTCACAGCTTAACAAAATTCATTAACGGAAGCAGCGATACGGTAGGTGGTGTTTATTGCGGAACACAAGAATTCATTGATGATACCAAGAATGTCAACACCGGTGCCTGCATGCTTCTGGGTCCTACTATGGACAGCATGCGCTCTTCCAGCATCCTGAAAAATTTAAGAACGCTTCATATCCGTATGAAACAACACAGCTATAATGCCTTATATCTTGCAGAAAGATTTGAGCAAGATGGGCTGAAAGTTTCTTATCCGGGATTGCCTTCCCATAAAAATCATGAGCTTATGAAAAGTATGATGCATGAAGAATATGGATTTGGCGGATTGATGACTTTAGACGCAGGAACTACGGAAAAAGCAAACGAGCTGATGGAAATGATGCAACAGAAAAATCTTGGATACCTGGCTGTAAGTCTTGGGTTCTATAAAACACTATTTTCATGTTCGGGCAGTTCTACCTCATCTGAAATCCCTGAAGAAGAGCGTATAACCATGGGAATTTCCGATGGACTTATCAGATTTTCTATCGGTTTGGACCATGACATTGAAAGAACTTACCAGAAAATGAAAGAATGCATGCAAAAAACAGGCGTTCTCAATCATGAAAACGTATCCACATACTAATTATATTATTGTTATAAATGTTGTTGAGATTCAACAGCATTTATTTTTTGTGAAAATGTTTCGGGAATGCATCTTCAGGTTTCATTCTGAATATATTCAGCAGAACCCAGGATTTGAGAAATCCATACCCATAAGAAAACATTTGGATATATGTGGAAATCACTGCCATTCCCGCAATACTGATATTTTTAGTCACTAGCAAAGCGTGAAAAAACACTAAAAACGTGTACAGACCGTAAAAGGCAAGAATAATCCCTCTCCCCATTACAAAATATTCTAAAAATCCCATCACATATCCCAATAAGAATAGTGTTGGAAACGCAAAAGAGATTTTCACATAATTAGGGTGTCGTTGATTAAGAATAGGTCTCGCACAGCCAAACTGAAATACCTGTTTCGAAAATTTACCAAAATCCACTCTTCGCTTATGATAAACAGCAATATCATCAAAAAAAGCAGTCGTAAAACCATGCTCCCAAAGCGTCATAGATAAATCCGGGTCCTCTCCTATTCTCATTTCCGAAAAACCGCCTACTTTATCAAACACTTCTTTTTTAACCCCCATATTAAAGCTTCTTGGCTGAAATTTTGACACGGCTTTTTTATTCCCCCTAATCCCTCCTGTCGTAAATACCGAAGTCATGGAATATGAAATCGCTTTCTGCATCAGATTAAAACCTTTATGGGCTTTATCCGCGCCACCGAAAGCATCACAAGGTATTTCTACAATATCCTTTTTGATATTCTCAATATAATTATCCTCTACAATAACATCACTATCTACAAAAACAAGCCATTCATTTTCCACTCTTTTTGCTCCATAATTTCTTGTTAAACCAGGTCCCGAATTATCTTTTCTGAAATATTTAATATTTAAGAACTCATCAAAGTTTTTTATGGTAGGTTTAAGATCGATCAAAGAGCCATCATCTACTATAATAATTTCAAATTCTTTATCCGTTTGCTGAGCTAACGAGGTTAAAAGCTCGAAAAGCTCATCTTTCCGATTAAAAATAGCAACGACTATGGATATTGTAGGTTTCAAATTGAAAATTTTTCAAAATTAACCATTCATAAAAGAATTCACAAACAGTTTAACAGGTATTCACCTAAATTAACACCACAAATACATTAGCTCAGCAAGCGATAGATTTATTAGTTTCTCCATAAAGGCCTATAAAAAAAGAACAAACTTCAACTTGAAATTTGTTCTTTTTTATTTGATAGTAAAGAAATTATAGTTTTACCAGCTTCCATTTTTGAGCATTACCTGTATTGGCAGTCCAGATCTGGATTTTTGTTCCGTTCGTTGCAGAACCGTTATTGACATCCAGATTAAAACCCAAAGCATGCGCCGGAGACAATGTATAATAATCATTCCCGATAGGTGTTATCTTCCATTTTTGGGCATTGGTATTATTGTCCGTATAGATCTGAACCTGTGTTCCATTGGCTGTACCTGAATTAGATACATCTAAAGACTTAGCCGGAGCATTTAACGGCTGTAGTTTATAATAACCACCTCCTACGTCAGTAATCTTCCATTTTTGTGCAGTATTACCATTAGATGCCCAAAGCTGAACTTTGGTTCCATCAGATGTACCTGCATTTAAAACATCCAATACACTTGTTCCGTTCGCTGCAGAAACCAACTGGTAAGTTGCACCGGATACAATTCCTGTATCGGGAACTGTTGTATTTCCATATACTGTACTTTGTCCGTAAAGCACATTCGAAGGTCCGGAAAAATAGGAAGCTATATTCGTAGCACCTAAATCGTAATACAGATAAACTCCATAGCCATCATTTTTGGTTCTCTGTGCATAGCTTGTAGCTGTAGCAACATTAGTATAGGTAGAGGTTGAAGGATTTACATTCACTGCTGCAGCTCCTTTATGGGCATTGTCAAGCCCCGGAATATTAGGTGCTGAATAAGTACTGTAATATGGATTCCAGGCATAATCCACTTTCGATCCCACCGTTACTCCATTGTAAGAAAGATTATTGGCAGAAGGACCAATATTGTAAAAGGAAATAATCTTATCAGGCAGTAATTCTCTTAAAGCCGTCACAAGATACACAAATGAAGACGCATTAGGTTGCGAAGTTCCGTTAGCACCATAGTTCGCATACTCATCATCGAAGTCGATACCATCCAAACCATAGGTATTCACCGCATCGGCTAATTCCTGAGCAAAAGCCTGAGCAGCAGCCTGATTAGGAAAATTAGCAAATCCGGCTCCCTGATGATTGCCTAGAATAGATAACATCACTTTGATCCCTTTGTCCTGCAAAGGTTTGATATAGGTATTCTTATTACTAAGCACATTGGTAACCTGTGTGTTAAAATATAAATAAGCTTTCTGCGTAGAGGTATTATAATTGATGTTTGCAGCAAAAATAATGGCAACATCAAAAAGCTGCCTCCCATCTGCAAGCTTGTATTGTCCTACTTCTCTGATGTCGTTGTTATTTACTTCAACATACATTACAGAAAGTGGATTTTTTCCGAAAGCGGCAACTTTGCTTGCCGTACTATTTCCGGAGCCTAGTGCAACGTCTTTTGGAGTTGCAGCATCATCCAGGCTATCAGAATTACACGAAATAATACTAAAAGCACCGATGAATAAAATAAGTAAAGATATTAAGCTAATTTTTTTCATAAGTAAATCATTTTAATTGTTTGTTACGAATGTAAAACAAGACTTAATAAATAATTAATAATAAATCATCAAAAACGACTACTATTTTGTCAAAAACACAAGACCAAAATAATTAATATCAAAATAAATATTCAAAATCCATTCGAAATCATCAATAATCTAATATAAAATATACTTGATTATTAATATTTATAACAATTAAAACAATCCGGATTTAAAATATATCCATAAAACGATAGCTGTAAAAAATGTAATCAGCGCGATACAAAACAACAACATAGAAAAGAAACTTTTGAAATAAAATAAATCTAGGATATATAGGGCAAAGCAACACGCTGATGAAATAAACACGCCTATTAATACGGTAATCATTACAGTTTGAAAAGCATGTTGAACAGGTAAGGGGTCTTTTAAGACAGTCCACAGAAAAATTGAAGCAACTGCCAATAAAAGCAAGCTAATTCTTTCAGCAAAATACTTTCTTTTTTTCATTTTCCGTGATTCATCCTTATTGTATGATGAATTACCGGAAAATAAATCAAGTATATCAAACACCCAATCTAGCACATCAAGAAAATTCCAGAACATAGATCAAATTTTAAATGATTTTGAATCTCACAAAACTAAGAATTTTTCCAACAGAGGGCTTCCTCTAAAATAAATAATTTTTCTCATTAAATATCCTCATATTCGTGATTGAAATCATTCGATATCTACCCATGAAAAAATACACCTTCACATTATTTATTTTACTTTCTTCATTCATGATTATTTCTGCTCAAAACAATGATGCCCTAATAAAGGAAGGAGTTAAAAGTGACAGCCTGTTCTGGGTTGCTTATAACAAATGCAATGTTAACGAAATGATGCGCTTTATTCCTAATGATGTTGAATTTTATCACGATAAAGGAGGAATAACAAAAGGAGGTTCTGACTTAAAAATTACCTTTCAGAAAAATTTATGTGGTAATGAAAATTTCCGACTGAGACGAGAAGCAATTGACACAACCGTGCGGGTTTTTCCTATGAAAAAAGACAACAAACTGTATGGCCTGATCATTTCTGGTGATCATTACTTTTATATCAATGAAACAGGCAAAAAAGAATTTCGTGATGGCTTGGCTAAATTCACAGATCTTTGGACATTGGAAAACGGAGAATGGAAAATGTCAAGAGTTTTAAGCTATGACCACGGCCCTGCACCCTACCTTAACGAAAGAAAAGAAATAAAGCTAAATCCCGGTAGTACAAAAATCTACCATGGAAAATACAATAGTATAAAAAACGGAGTGATCACCATTGAACCTAAAGATTCTGTCTTACATCTAGTTGCCGGAGGAAAAACAATGATCATCTACCCGGAAACCCAAAATAAATTTTTCATGAAAGAAAAAGACCTGGTTTTTGAGTTTATAAAAGAGAAAAATAAGGTTACAAAAATGAAAGTGTATGAAAACGGTAACCTGATTGAAGAAAACCAGGCTATAGAATAATAAAAAGACCTTCCAATCGGAAGGCCTTTTTTGAATATCTTATTGATTTTCGAGCTTATGAACTTTCTTCGTTCCTTCATACATCTCATATTGCAGGAATCTCGTCTCTAGTTTTCCATTGAAAAGTTTAATCTTTCTCGATGGGCGAAGACCTATTTTCTTAACCGCTTCAAGGTCTGAAGAAATCAACCAGGCCAATGTATTAGGATAATTCGTTTTAAAGGTATCCCCTATTTTCTTATAAAAATCATCGTCATTGATCGAAATCCTTTCATCATAAGGAGGATTGAAGACCATCAACAATGGGAAAAGTTCTTTTTTAGAATCAAAGAAGTTTTGTCTTTTCACTTCAATAACATCTTCCATCTCTGCTGCTTCAATATTCACGCTTGCTGCATTCAGCATTCTTCCGTCAATATCATACCCTACGATTTTCCCTTGAAACTCTTTAATTCTGTTTACTCTAAATTCTTTGATTTTGTTAAACAAGTCTGCATCATAATTATTCCAGTTTTGAAAAGCAAATCTCTTTCTGTAAAGCTGTGCCGGAAGATCCATAGCGATCATGGCTGCTTCTATTAAAAGTGTTCCTGAACCACACATTGGATCAAGGAAATTTCCTTTTCCATCCCATCCTGCCAGCTGAAGCATTCCGCTTGCCAGAACCTCATTAATCGGAGCTTCTCCCTGCTCTTTTCTGTATCCTCTTTTAAATAAAGGGTCACCTGAAGAATCCAAAGAAATGGTTACCAGCTCTCTGTCGATATGCAAGTGGAATTTAATATCCGGACTTTTAGGCTCCACATTAGGACGTCTTTTAAACTTCTCCTGAAAATAATCTACAATAGCATCTTTCATTTTCAATGTAACAAATTGGGAATGTTTAAATGTCTCAGAGTTTACTGTTGCATCAATAGCAAATGACTGATCAACATCCATGTATTGCTCCCACTCCATTTTATATAGCTTGTCATAAAACTGGTGTTGATTAAAAGCTTTAAACTCAAAAACAGGTACTAAAATTTTCAAAGCTGTTCTTGCAGAATAATTAATCTTATAAAGGAAGCCTAAATCCCCTTCACAATTCACTGCACGGTTTTTAACCTCAACATTCCTGCCTCCCAGCTTTTTAATTTCTTCTGCTAAAACCTGTTCAAGCCCGAAGAACGTCTTTATCTGAATTTTTATATTTTCCGTATCCATAAGTTGTCATTAAAAAATTTAATAATTTAAAAATTAAAAGATTAGCGGTTTATTATTCTAATTAATTGAATCTTTTAATCTTTCAATATTAAAATACTTTTCCTTTTACCGCACAAATTTAGTTATTTTTGCATTATGGAATGGTTTGAATCTTGGTTTGATACACCTTATTATCATTTGCTTTATAGTAACAGAGACTATACGGAAGCAGAAAACTTCATTACAAAACTCACAGCGAGTCTTGAACTGCCTCCTTCTTCCAAGATTATTGATTTGGCTTGCGGGAAGGGAAGACACTCAGTATTTCTTAATAAACTGGGATATGACGTTCTGGGGCTTGATCTTTCAAGACAGAGTATAGAATTTGACAAGCAATTTGAAAATCAGACTCTTCTATTTGATGTTCATGACATGAGAAACCCTATTGATGCTGATCCTATGGATGCGGTTTTCAATTTATTTACCAGCTTTGGTTATTTTGACAAGGAAAGTGATGATAAAAAAGTTTTTCACTCGGTTTATTCTGCCTTAAAACCTGGAGGATATTTTGTTTTGGATTATCTCAATGAAGAATATGTAAGAAAAAACATGGTTGCCGAATCTATTATCAAACGGGGTGATATTGATTTTAAAATCAATAAAAAAATTGAAGGGAGACATGTCATCAAAGATATTCAATTCGAAGCCAAAGGAAAATCCTATCACTTTTTTGAAAAAGTGAAACTTCATACCCTGGAAGAAATTAATTCATATGCTTCAGAATGTGGGTTTGAAAGAATAAAAATATGGGGTGATTACCAGCTGAATGATTTTGAAAAAGAAACTTCTCCTCGCTGCATCAACTTATTTAAGAAAAAAATATGATCATAGTTCTTTTACTGATTCTTAGCGTAATTGCCGGTGTATTCCTGGGCAAACATTTTGGAAAAAAAGAAAAGCTTGCAAAAAACTTACTGATTCTAAGTGCCGGCTTTCTGATCACCATTTGTTTGAATGAGGTTTTTCCACAGGTATATACTTCCGAAAAAAGTGCGAGCATTGGCATCTTCGTTATTCTGGGAGTTTTATTGCAAATGATTTTAGAGGCTCTCACCAAAGGGTTTGAACATGGTCATTTTCATCATCATAATGAGCATAACATTATTCCTGTTGCTTTAATGGTAGGCTTATTTGTTCATGCTTTTATTGAAGGAATTCCCCTAGCTAATGAAAAGGTAGTGCTATCTCCATATCTTTTAGGAATTGTCTTTCACAATATTCCGATTTCGTTCATTTTAGGTGCATTTCTGTTCAACAGAAAAGAAGGTAAAAGTACATCGCCATATCCTACTTTTCTGATTATCGCATTATTTGCGCTGGCTTCCCCTCTAGGAATGCTATTGGGAAATTATTTTAATCCGGATTTACAGCCTTATTTCCTTGCTGTTGTTGGAGGAATTTTCCTACACATTTCCTCGGTTATTATTTTTGAAAGCAATAAAAACCACAATATTGACTGGACTAAAATAGGATTGGTAATTGTGGGAGTTTCACTCGCACTTTTCATGCATCTGTTTCATTCTCATACCCATTAGGATTTCTACAACAGACATTAGTAATACTCCAAAATAAAGTCGATATACTTTAACATCTCATTGTTTTCACATTATAGTCAATACCTTATTTCTCCTTATTATTTAAATTAAATTTAAAAATTTAACATATTTTACCACCACATCGCACAGATATGGTGATTTTTTGTATCTTGGAGTAACCGAAATCATATATGAAAATTAAAGACAAAAATCTTAGAAAGCTAGGAGTATGCTTTTTCCTAATGTCCGGATTAGCATCTGCCCAAACACAAAAAAAAACAGATTCCCTAAGAGAAAAAGACATCGAAGATGTCGTAATCGTGGGATACAAAACTCAAAAAAGATCCAGCCTCACAGCAGCAGTTTCAATTATCTCTGATAAAAAACTAAAGGATGCCAGTACTTCCGATGTCTCAACCTTGCTTCAAGGGAAAGCCGCAGGAGCTCAAGTTACTCTGGGAGGAGGAGCACCCGGATCTTCAGCCACCGTAAAAATCAGAGGAACCTCTACCATCAATGGTCCCAGCCAGGCCTTATGGGTAGTAGATGGAGTCATGATGACAGGAACACCTAATTTAGACCCTAATCAGATTGAAAGCATTAACATACTAAAAGACGCTACCTCAACGGCGTTATATGGATCCAGAGGAGCCAATGGCATTGTACAGGTATTCACAAAATCAGGAAACTCCGGAAAAGGAACCCTGAGTGTCTCTATGAATAATTCTTTTAATACCTTTAATAACGGTCGTTTCAAACTGATGGACGGCACACAATTGTATGACTATTTCACGTCATTAAAAAATGCCCCGGCCATACCAAAGGAACTTAGAAACAATGGATACAACTGGCTAGAAGATGGTACACAGACAGGTGTTGTACAAAACTATACTATAGACTTTAGAGGAGGTTCCCAAAATTCAAAGACTTATATATCCGGTAACTATTATAATGAAACCGGAACTGTAAAGAGCTATGATTTCAATAGATTATCTTTCAGAATCAATCACGAACAAAAGGTAAAGCCCTGGCTAACTCTAAAGCCAAAGGTGAGTCTTTCTTATACGACAGGAAAAGACAGACAAGGCTCTCTTTACCAAATGTATCTGAATATGCCCTGGGATAATCCAAGAGATGCTAACGGAAACCTTATCAATCCTAATAATTATAATGGAACCTGGTATGGAAGGGATAACTCCAACTATCTGCATGATTTACAATGGAACTATGGAAGGAGCAATCAACTGGACTTGATTGGAAATCTTGATGCAGAAATTAAGCTGACCGATTATTTAAAATTTGTTACAACAAATAATGTCACCTATAAAAATTACGATGACATGTCCTATGTAGATCCCAGATCAGCATCAGGAGATAGCAATAAAGGTGAATTATCGGAATCTTATGTAAAGGACATCAGTAAATTCTTTAACCAAATGCTGAGATTTGATAAAGACTTTGGAGTTCATAATGTCAATGCACTTGCTGCCTATGAATACTCCGACAGGTTCTACAAAATTTCACGGGCTGGCGTATATGGTGTCGTTCCTGGAACAGATATCTTTGATACCGGAGCTACAACAGGACGTAAACCATCAGGAACAAAATACGACAGAGCCTACAACGCATTTCTCTTCAACGCTGAATATGTATATGATAAAAAATACTTCGTTCAGGGATCTTTAAGAAGCGAATCCTCTTCTGCATTTGGTACCAGCCAAAGAAACGGCTTATTTTACTCTTATAGTATAGGATGGAACGTTCAGAAAGAAAAATTCTTTCATGTAAAACAAATTGATGAATGGAAATTAAGAGCCAGCAGAGGTTTGGTAGGAAACACACCGAGCCCCAACTACGGATGGCAGGACCTGTATGCTCTAACCCAGACATACAACGGACAAATAGGCGCCACATGGAACCAGCTGGGGAATCCGAATTTAACCTGGGAATCTATTTATCAGAATAATATCGGTACAGATATCAGGGCATTTAATAATAGATTGACCCTGAATGTTGATTATTTTAATAATAAAACCAAAGATTTATTGGTCTTGGTTACTTTGCCTTCGCTTACAGGTGTTGACAGACAATATCTGAATGTAGGAGATGTAAAGAACGAAGGATGGGAATTCAATTTGAATTATACCATCCTCAGATCAGAAGCTGTTAGCTGGGATTTAGGATTCAATATCAGTACTTATAAGAACAGAGTTCTTTCAACCAGAAATAACAGCACGCAGTTGTTATCCAACAATCAGGTAGCAATAGCCGGAAATGACGTTACTTCTTTCTATATGAGAAAGTGGATGGGTGTAAATCCTGATAACGGTGCAGGTCAGTGGGAAGTCATTAACGCTGATGGAAGCAGAAGCCTGACATCCAATTATAACCAGGCATCATTACAAATCGTAGGAGCAGCTACTCCGGATTATTACGGATCTTTTACGACCAACCTCACTATAAAAAATTTCTATCTTAACGCTAATCTTTATTTTTCACAGGGAGGACAGATTTACAACTCCTACAGAGAATTGTTTGATTCAGATGGTGCCTATCCTTATTACAATCAAATGGTATTAAAAGACGGTTGGAACAGATGGGAAAAACCCGGAGATATTGCTACACATCCGGTAGCAACATTTAACAATAATAGTTTAACCAACAGACCATCTTCCCGTTATCTGGAAGACGCAAGCTATGTTAAATTGAGATCTCTCAGAATAGGATATAATTTTCCGGAAGGTTTAACAGAAAAGATAGGTGTTAATTCAGCGAGTATTTATATTATGGGTGAAAATTTATTTACAATTACCCGGTTCTCCGGCATTGATCCGGAAGTAGGACCTGCAGATAGCCAAACCGCATATTCCGGTAGAGCCGGAGCGATTTATCCTATTCCAAAAAGATTTTCACTAGGCTTTAACTTCTCTTTTTAAAATGGACATTATTATGAAAAAAATACTTTTATCATTCATTGCACTTACATTCATTTCATGCAATATAGATCGTTCACCTTACGACTCTAAAGAGTCTGATGAAATACTCACAGACCCGACAGGGCTACAAACAATAACCCTTGGCAATTATGCTTTACTAAAAGGCGATGCCAGTGGTGGCGGATTTTTCAATAATCTTTACAGGGTAGGTGAATATGGCGGAGACAATATCAACATCAGCGGAACAACATCAGATGAGTTTTTCTATTACTACAATTACAGAAGCATTAAAAACAACGGGCGCTCTAATACGATTTGGAATGCCGGCTATAAAGCGATCATAGGATGTAACAGGGTAATCTCCAAAACCTCCGAAGGAAAAGACGTCAATATAGACCAGTTGATCGGCGAGAATTACTTCCTGAGAGCGTATGTATACTTCTCTTTAGTCAATGTATTTGGTAAGCCTTACAATCAAGGAGCCGGAAATCTAGGAGTTCCGTTAAAAATCACTGATGATGTGAATGAATTGCCCGGCAGAGCTACTGTTGGAGCAATTTATGATCAGGTGGTCAGTGATCTGAAAAAAGCGGAGCAACTTATGACCCTTGATAAAAATAATACGTACGCCTCCAAAGAAGCTGCTCAGGCATTACTTTCCCGTGTATATCTATATATGGAAAATAATGATAAGGCCATTGAGTATGCAGACAAAGTTATCAGCTCTGGAAAGTATTCACTCTTATCCAATGCCGAGCTTCCATCCTATGCCACTAAAACTCCGGAAACGAATAGAGAAACGATTTTTGCATTCAAGTATAATCGGGATGGTGATTACAGTGATGGCTGGTACACCATAGGCTCTATGTATGCCAATATTCAGAATGTTGGTTGGGGTGAGATGTATGCATCTTCTTCCTATTTAGATCTTATCAACAAAAATCCTCAGGATGCAAGGTCAAAATTTATTTCACCCAAATATAGCACCCCGCAAACATCGGTTGCTTATTGGGTACAACAGGGAACCAATGCTTCCGGAGGGGTAACTTATAATTATAGCTTTCAGAAAACGTTTCAACAAGGCGGTAATACTTATTTTACCATGAATAATATCAACTATCAGATATATTCTGAGGTACTACCTAACAAAACGAATTATTATTTTAATAATTCAGGTGGTAGTAAAACCTATGTCACTTTAGATCATGACATGGATAAAAGAAACGGATATCCTAAGTTTTACATTCTAAAATGCTCATTACAGGAAGGTGTTGCCCAGCTATGGTCACCAGTAGTCATAAGATTAGGGGAAATATACCTGAACCGGGCAGAAGCACTTGCAAAAAAAGGGAATACCAATTCTGCAATGGCTGATGTTAATACCATCAGAACAAGAGCCGGAATCCCAGCATATACCTCCGTTCCCGCAGGACAAAATGCTTTAGAGATAGTTCTGGATGAAAGAAGACTTGAATTGGCTTTTGAAGCACAAAGAAAATATGACATTTTCAGAAATAAACTAAACCTGAACAGGGAATATCCCGGTTCTCATTTAAGTGGAAATAACCCATTCTATACAGTACCTTATACAAATAATAGAATTATAGAATACATTCCGGAACAACAAATACAAATCCAGCCTAATCTGGTTCAAAACCCGGATTGATTATAAAAAAATAAGCTCCGAATTTTTCAATTCGGAGCATCAATTTAATCACTCATTACACAATCTGGAAATTAAAATTTCCAGCCAAATGTAAGGAAGAAGTTATCTCTGTTGTTTTTCACACTCGAAACAACGGAAGTAGGTGTATTTACATCAAAGTCCCCTGAATAGTAACCTGATCCATCGTCAGCACTTCCTCTCAGGAAAGGATTGTTATATTTGGAACTCACATTCTGGTAAGCAGCATCTACATAGAAATTTCCAAAATCATAACCAACACCAGCTCCAATGGTATTTCTTTGTCCCAAAATAAGATTACTGTAATTATTATCTCCAGCAACTCCGGCATTGGAATACGAGCTGATAGTCATTGCATTGAAAGGATTTGAACTATATGAATATCCTCCTCTTAATCTAAATGCTTTAATTCTGTATTCAGCCCCCACTCTTACTTCTGATAGGTTTTTATAATTATCATCAAAGAAACCGTTCAGTTCTCTTTCAGCATTTCCCTGTACAGTATACTTAGGCTTGGTTACCCCTAACGTATAATCAACATTGATGGCAAAATTCTTATTAGGAACGAAAGCACCACTTACAGTAGCTTTCATCGGAGATCTGAAATTTCTGCCTTCAACATAATTGTTATAATAAACACCATCATCCTGTAAAGAATATTCACGGAAAGCTCTATCTATATTCCACCAGGTTGGTGTTTCAATAGATGCTCCCAATCTGAATTGATTGCTTAGCTTTCCGATAACCCCTATTGTAGCTGAAAAACCATTTGATTTCTCAGAGAAAGGAGTGTATTGTTTATCAAACGTATTAACAGAATTATCCAGGTTCAATCCTAATAAGGCACTGTCATACTGATCAATCTCAGCATAGTGCATATTGATGCTTGCCCCTATGTATAAAGAGTTATTATAGTTAGCTCCAACCCCGAGATTGAATCTAGTCTGATTCCCATATCTGTTATAAGCATGCCCACGATATGACATATTTCCTATAACTGCATTCCCGTTACTATCTACCAAGCTTTTAGGAATAATTATATTAGAATTCCCCGGGCTTTCTACATAATCCTCTAAAGATTGCATGGAGAGGTTAGCTCCGATATTAATAAACTTCCATGCACTCTCGGTCATCAGTTGAATGGTTGCTACACCACCGGCATTCCCCAGGGTAAACTTGTCTATATTATATCTGGTTGAAGCACCAGCAACAGAACTGGTATTCTTATTATTGGTAAGAAATAAAGTTGCTGAAGCGTCTCCTGTAATTGCGACACCCAGACCTGCTGGGTTAGTCATCAATGAAGTAGCATCCCCTCCTAATGCTCCGTTAGCACCCGCCATTGCATTAAACTTTGACGACCCTATCATAGGAGAATTAGAATAAACATCAATAGAATTTCTGATCGTAGAAATATTCTGAGCCTGTGCAAAATATGCCACAGAAACACTCACGATTACTAAAGATTTTTTTAACATTATTTTTTTAAATAGTTATTATTTGAAAATTATCTACCACCTGATCTGAAGCCGCCTCCGCCACCTCCGGATCTGAAGCCACCGCCTCCACCGGAAGATCCTCCACGGAAACCACCTCCTCCAGAATTGAACCCACCTGATCTGAAGCCACCACTATCATTCGATCTGAAACCTCCTCTTGGTTGGCTGTCATAATTAGGTCTTGGTTGATTCTGCATATTCGGATTACGGAAGCCAGAATTATTATTTCTGAAGCCACCATTGTTATTTCTGAATCCTGAATTATTTACAGCTCCGTTTCTGAACCCTGAATTGTTATTGTTTCTAAATCCTGAGTTATTATTGTTTCTGAAGCCAGAGTTATTGTTATTTCTAAACCCTGAATTGTTAATATTGTTTCGGTAAACTGATCCATTACTTCCATTATAACGAGCTCCGTTGCCTACCAAGCCATATCCGAGTCTTCCGTCAGCTCCACTTCTTCTGTAGGCAGGTCTGTTGTAATATCCATTACCCCAGTAGCCTCCGCCCCAGCCAAGTCCCATTCCCCAGCCTCCGTTCCAACCCCAAGGTCCAAAGCCTCCGCCCCAGCCCCAAGGAGATCCCCAGCCAAGTCCCATTCCCCAGCCTCCGTTCCAGCCCCAATGTCCAAAGCCTCCGCCCCAGCCCCAAGAGCCACCCCAGCCGAGTCCCATTCCCCAGCCTCCGTTCCAACCCCAAGGTCCAAAGCCTCCGCCCCAGCCCCAAGGAGATCCCCAACCCCATGAATTATCATAGTAGTTGGTTTGAGATCCGGCAAAATTGCCCCAGTCTGAATCCGTAGCATTGTTATTCCACGAATCTCCACCCCAAGAGCTATATCTGTTATTCTGGTCTCTTACATTCGTTTCTGCATTCTGGATTACATTTGAATCCTGATAGTAGTCATAATAATCGCCTACTCTGTTTCCGCCATTGTTGATGATCACCCCTTCTGGCAGTGTATCTCTATTGGGGTCATAGTATACCCCATCCGTCTCACTATACCCTCCCATTTGAGCACCGCAAGACATCAGTAGTAATCCACCTGCTATTGCTAAAACGCCTTTGGATTTTAGCATAACAAATAAATTTTTATGTATATTTTTTTTCATGATAACGTAAAAATTTTTAATTTAAATTATATTTGCAAAGTGTACCAAAAATGTACCAAAGCACCGGTAATAAAATCTATCAAAAATAGATTTTTATTTTTAGATAACAATAATGTTAAAAAGTTAAAAAAATTTTAAAAGATAATGGCAAAATTAACCTCAAGAAGCGAAGATTACAGCAAATGGTATAATGAACTGGTTGTAAAAGCAGATTTAGCTGAAAATTCAGGAGTGCGAGGGAGCATGGTTATTAAACCATATGGATACGCAATCTGGGAAAAAATGCGTGATGAAATGGACAGAAAGTTCAAGGAGACCGGTCACGTTAACGCTTATTTCCCGCTATTTATACCCAAAAGTTTATTCGAGGCTGAGGAAAAAAATGCAGAAGGTTTTGCAAAAGAATGTGCCGTTGTTACCCATTACAGATTAAAAACTGACCCTGATAATCCACACAAGCTGATTGTAGATCCAGACGCGAAGCTGGAAGAAGAGCTGATTGTTCGTCCTACATCAGAAGCGATTATCTGGAATACATATAAAAGCTGGATTCAATCCTATAGAGATTTACCTATCCTGATCAACCAATGGGCTAATGTTGTACGTTGGGAAATGAGAACCCGTTTATTCTTAAGAACTTCTGAATTCTTATGGCAGGAAGGGCATACTGCTCACGCCACTAAAGATGAAGCAATAGAAGAAGCTGAGAAAATGAACAAAGTATATGCAGACTTTGCAGAAAACTTTATGGCTATGCCAGTAGTTCAGGGACTTAAAACCCCATCCGAAAGATTTGCCGGTGCCGATGAAACTTATTGTATTGAAGCATTAATGCAAGACGGAAAAGCTCTTCAGGCAGGAACTTCCCATTACTTAGGACAGAATTTCGCGAAAGCTTTTGACGTTAAATTCACCAATAAAGAAGGAAAAATAGAACATGCATGGGCTACTTCTTGGGGAACTTCTACCCGCTTGATGGGAGCTTTGATTATGACCCATTCTGATGATTTCGGATTGGTACTTCCTCCTACTTTGGCTCCGATTCAGGTAGTAATCGTTCCTATCTTTAAAGGAGAAGAGCAGTTAAACCAAATCAGCGAAGTCGCTATGGATATCCAGACCAAATTAAGAGCTAAAGGAATTTCCGTGAAATTCGACAATGACACTCAAAATAAGCCGGGATGGAAGTTTGCAGAATATGAACTAAAAGGAGTTCCTGTAAGAATTGCTATCGGGCCAAAAGATTTGGAAAATAAATCAGTTGAGATCGCAAGAAGAGATAACCTGACTAAAGAAACTCATTCTCTTGAAGGTTTAGATTCCTATATCGATGAATTATTGAAAACGATTCAGAAGGACCTTTATACTAAAGCCTTAAGCTTCAGAAAGGAAAATATGACAAAAGTGGATACTTATGAAGAGTTTAAAAAAGTGTTGGAAGAAAAAGGAGGTTTCATCTATGCACATTGGGATGGTACTGCCGAGGAAGAAGAGCAAATAAAAGAAGAAACAAAGGCAACTATCAGATGTATTCCATTGGATGATGATACAGAAGAAGGGGTTTCTCTTGTTTCCGGAAAACCTTCAAAAAGACGGGTTTTATTCGCCAAAGCGTACTAATTTCTTTTCAATGATTTGTAAAAAAAACATTGGATTTTAAATAAATATTTAAAAAAAATGACATTTGGACAGATTTTTGTTTAAATTTATATCAACATTAATTTAAAAAATATTTATTATGTCTTTAAATGTTATCGATTTAATTAAAGGACAATTAGGTCCCGCATTAGTTTCTCAGACTGCTTCGCAGTTAGGAGAAAGTGAGTCTGGTATTTCAAAAGCAATTAGTGGGTTATTACCTGCAGTTGTTGGAGGATTGGCTAATAACGCTAACAATCCTGGAGTTTTAGATGCTATTACTAGCGCTTCATCTAGTGGAATTTTAAGTAATTTAATAGGTGGCTCTTCTAACAACTCTGTAATTTCCGGCTTATTGTCCTCAATTTTTGGTGACAAATTAAGTGGATTAGTAAATTCGATCGCTACTTTTTCGGGAATTAGCAATAATTCTTCGAGCTCTTTGCTGAATTTAGTAACCGGAGCAACCGTAGGATCTATTGGTAAATATGCTGCTGATAACAATTTAGATAAATCGGGAATCTCCGGATTATTAAATGATCAGAAAGGTATCGTTTCAGGTTTATTACCAGCAGGACTTTCTTTAGCCTCTTTTGGCCTAGGAGCAGAAAACTGGTTTGGTCAAGCTAAAGAAACTGTTTCTTCAGTTTCGTCTACCGCCAAAGACAATATCGCTGAAGGTGTTGCTACTGCTAAAGAAAGTGTTTCAGAAGGAGCAAGAGAAATAAAAGAACAATTCAACAATAACAATAATCAAGGTGGTGGTTCAATCTGGAAATGGTTACTTCCACTTTTATTATTAATTGCTGCAGCCTATTTCCTATGGAAGCAATGTGAGAAAAAAGAAACGACAACGACAACAGTCGCTGCAGATTCTACAGGATCGCATACGGATACCGCTACAGCGGTTACACCGGCTGATACATCAGGAACAATGTCTTCTTCAGCGAAAGTAGATGAAAACATTGATCTAAACGGTACAACCCTTAAAGGATACAAAGGAGGAATGGAAGACAAGATGATTGCTTTCCTAAAATCTGATGGTTATAAAAATGCAGCAGATGACGAAGCATTAAAGACTACATGGTATGATTTTGACCACGTGAACTTTAAAATGGGAAGTTCTACCGAATTGGAAGCTGGTTCTCAAGGACAGCTTGAAAATTTAGTAGCTATTTTAAAAGCATATCCGGATGCAAAAATTAAAATTGGAGGATATACTGACAAAGTAGGAAACGAAGCTTCTAATGTAAAATTATCTACAGCAAGAGCTAACTTCATCAAAGACTGGTTGACAAAACAAAATCTTGGTAGCCAGGTTTTAGGTGCAGATGGATATGGAAGTAAATTCGCAACCGTAGATGCAAAAGCTTCTGATGCTGAAAGAGCTATTGACAGAAAAATGTCTATAAGATTTGCAAAATAATCTTAAGACATATATATAAAAATCCCGAAAGTTTTTTCGGGATTTTTTTTGGATAACTTTTTTATTTACATTTATTTAATTAAATTTGTTAGTCATTTCTAACATTTATGAATCCCAATACAAAGCGCCCTTGGCGAAAAGATAAATTACTACACTCATTACCGGAAGTATACTCATCCGTAAAAGTTCCGAAAAACGGTTCTTTTTGGAGAAAATACCTTGCATTTGCAGGACCGGGTCTCATGATTGCTGTCGGATATATGGATCCGGGAAATTGGGCTACAGATATCGCTGGAGGTGCCCAGTTTGGCTACACCCTGCTTTCAGTAATCCTTATCTCAAATATTTTTGCAATGGTTTTACAGCATTTATCTGTAAAATTAGGGGTCGCAACGGAAAGGGATCTTGCTCAAGCATGTAGAGACCACTTCCACCCTACGACTAACTTTATTCTGTGGATACTCTGTGAAATAGCGATTGCTGCCTGTGACCTTGCAGAAGTAATAGGTTCCGCTATTGCTCTTAATTTGCTTTTCCATATTCCGATAACCTGGGGAATTGTCATTACAACAATAGACGTTCTGATTATACTTCTCCTGCAGGCTAAAGGATTCAGATGGATAGAAAGTATTGTAGGAGGGCTTATCTTTATCATTCTCGCATGTTTCGTATACGAAATTGTGATCTCTAAACCTGCTATTAATGAGATCTTAGGAGGACTGGTCCCTCAAAAGGAGATCATTCAAAACCCGGCCATGCTTTATATTGCTATAGGAATCCTGGGAGCCACTGTTATGCCTCATAATCTTTATCTGCACAGCAGCATTGTACAGACAAGAGATTATAGCCGGAATGCAGAAGGTAAAAAAGAAGCCATAAAATTTGCTACTTTAGACAGTACGGTTTCTCTAATGCTCGCTTTTTTCATCAATGGGGCTATCCTTATTTTAGCTGCTGCTACATTTCATGTTACAGGTAATAAAGAAGTTGCAGACATTCATGATGCATACAAGATGTTAACTCCTATTTTAGGTGCTTCCATGGCTAGTATTGCTTTTGCCATTGCATTATTGGCATCAGGTCAGAATTCTACATTGACCGGAACTCTAGCAGGTCAGATTGTAATGGAAGGCTTTTTAAACATAAGATTAAAACCTTGGTTACGAAGACTAATCACCAGGCTTATTGCTCTGATTCCAGCCTTGATTGTAGCTATTATATATGGAGAAAAAGGAACTACAGAGTTGTTGGTCCTAAGCCAGGTCATCCTATCCATGCAGCTGAGTTTTGCCGTAGTTCCTCTGGTCATGTTTACCAATGATAAAGCTAAAATGGGTGAATTCGTTAACAAACCTCTTATGAAAATCTGTGTTTGGGCTATTTCCATCATCATTATTATTCTGAATCTTTATTTGTTATATCAGACGTTTTCCGAAGCATAAATTTTTCTGCCTTAATGTCCATATTTTGTATTTGGCAGAATCTTTGACAAATACCCTTTAAAATAAGTTATTGAATATGGAAAATCAGGATATCAACGAAGAAAACATCAATAAGCAACAAGAAGACAACTTTCAGAATGAATCAGTTTCTGAAGAAAATGTGACAAATACTCCAACTGCGGAAGAACTTTTGGCAGAAGAAAAAGACCGTTATATTCGTCTTTATGCTGAGTTCGAAAATTATAAAAAAAGAACTAGCAAAGAAAAAATGGAGTTCTTTCAATTTGCCAATCAAGATATGATGGTTTCTATGCTTGGAGTCTTAGACGATTTCGAAAGAGCCTTGAAAGAAATTGCTAAAAATGGAAATCCATCAGACCTACAGGGTGTTGAGCTTATTTATCAGAAATTCAAAAACAGACTTACTGAAAAAGGATTAAAGCCAATGGAAGTAAAAGCCGGAGATAGCTTTAATGTAGACCTTCACGAAGCCATTACCCAGATTCCTGCACCTTCAGATGAGCTAAAAGGTAAAATTGTAGATGTTATCGAAACCGGATATACTTTAAATGATAAGGTTATCCGTTTTGCAAAAGTGGTAACAGGAAACTAATATTAATAAGTGATAAATGATGAGTGAGAGATGATTTTATTTCATTGAGCCACTCTGAGTTTTTATTATCATTTATCAATAATCAATTATAAAATTGTCATGTCAAAAAGAGATTATTACGAGGTTCTTGAAATAAGCAAATCTGCATCAACCGAAGAAATAAAAAAGTCATACCGTAAAATGGCTATTAAATATCACCCAGATAAAAATCCGGGAGATAAAGAAGCCGAAGACAAATTTAAAGAAGCTGCAGAAGCCTACGAAGTATTAAGCGATGACCAAAAACGAGCAAGGTATGACCAGTATGGACATGCCGGTGTTGGAGGTAATGGCGGATTCGGAGGTGGCTTCGGAGGCGGAATGAATATGGAAGACATATTCAGCCAGTTCGGAGATATTTTTGGTGGCCACTTTGGTGGCGGTGGTTTTGGCGGCGGTGGGCGCCAGCAGGTAAAAGGTTCTAATTTAAGAATAAGAATCAAGCTGAACCTTGAAGAAATGGTCAACGGAACCCAAAAGACTCTTAAAGTAAAAAAAATGAAGATGGCTGAAGGAGCCACTTCGAAAACATGTCCTACCTGTAATGGTTCCGGAGTTCAGATGAAAGTAATGAACACCATGTTCGGACAAATGCAAACGCAAACCACTTGTGGAACTTGTCAGGGTATCGGAAAAGTTGCCGATAAAATTCCTGCGGGAGCGAATGCACAAGGTCTCATTAAAGATGAAGAAGAAATTACCATCAACATTCCTGCAGGAGCAAGAGACGGAATTCAGCTGAATGTAAGAGGAAAAGGTAACGATGCTCCTTTTGGAGGTATTCCAGGGGATTTATTGGTTATTGTAGAGGAAGAAATCGATAAGACAATCAAGAGAGAGGGTGATAACCTTCATCAGGAATTATATATTTCATTTGCAGAAGCTGCTCTTGGAACTAAAAAAGAGATCGCCACAGTAGGTGGAAAAGTAAAAATCACAGTGGATGCAGGAACACAATCCGGAAAAATCTTGAGGTTAGCAGGAAAAGGTCTTCCAAGCATTGACAGCTATGGAAAAGGAGATATGTTTATCCATATCAATGTATGGACTCCACAAAAGCTTACAAAAGATCAGAAAGACTTCTTTGAAAATCAGATGTCAAGCGGAGAAATGGTTGCAGAACCATCCGGAAAAGAAAAGACATTCTTCGATAAAGTAAAAGATTTATTCAACTAAAATAGATACAAAAGAGGCCTACAAGGCCTCTTTTTTTTATACTTTATAGACACCCCTCCCTTCCAATAGCGAATGGCAATACCAATCCTAATAAGAGGATTAGCTTTGATATACATTATTACAGTAAATACTTAAGCTTCCGGTTGGCAAAAACCAAAATAAAACTGGATACCAGCAGAAGAATGAAGAAAATAATTGTTTCAAATGGAAAGTATTTTCCCAGCACCCATTTCATTAACAGTGGATGCACAAGATAAATGGCTGTTGATAAACTGGCCAGAATTTTAGAATCTATCATAATAGAAAGATTCTTGCAATATATAAACAGCAAAGGACAGGCAAAGATTAATGAGAATAATAAATCAATACTTTCATCAGGGTTGATGATCGTATAGTTAAAAAATGATTCCAGGATAACCAGACCTGTTACAGCCATTATAACCATGAGCGAAGGTCTGTATTTCATATCCAGATTCAATCTGTTAATCAGATATCCTATGGTCAAAAAAGGAAAGCATACGAATAGAAAGTTTCTGTAAGATGGAAAGAGATTAATGATTAAATCGGTCTGATCTTTAAAATAATGGAGGTTCCCTAAAGTCTGCAGCCCGTATCCAAGACTGAAAAATAAAATCACAAGAATTGAAAGCACCCGAACAGATCTTTTTCGGATAAGAAATAGAATAATCCCCGAAAAGAAAGTTCCTATCAAATACCATAAATGGTGATAACCAAACAGAATATTCATCAGAGTATCCTCTTCTTTCCAAAATGGAATATACACTAAAGACCAGATCAAATAAAGCAAGAATGTCCTTATGAGCCATTTCTTTAATTTATCTGTAGTATCAACATAATAAAAATAATAGCCTGTGATAATTAAAAAAGCAGGCACTGCCATTCTGAAAACTCCGTTCACAAGTACAAAACTTAATACACGATGAGAGTCCCGAAAGACGTGCATATGTAAAAAAACGACAAAAAATGCGAGGATGATTTTTAATATATCAATTGATAAATTTCTCATAATACTCAATAAACCGAATATACAATCCTCAACATTTACTGTTCAGTGTTTTAATTCTAAAAGATGAAGTATATTATTTACGTGTTGCCAGCGTATAAATCTTTTTCCCCAGTGTAAAAAGCAGAACCGCGAAAATTCCACCAATTAGTCCAAAAGTAAAGTTTTTAACAAATGAAGGCCAGTCTGGCAATACATCATGTAGATAACTAATATTATGGGAGAAGATCCCTCCGGAAACTAAAATCAAGGCTATAGTTCCTACAACCGCCAGTATTTTTATAATGATGGGTAGTGCTTTTACCAGCAAATGTCCCAGCTTAGAAAAAATGCCTTTATCATTACTTTTTCGGATCAGTTTAAAACCGGCATCATCCATTCTTACAATAAGAGCTACAATCCCATATACTCCTACTGTTGCTATAAATGAAACAAAAGTAACAGTAAGAATTTGTGTTAATAAAGGATGATCCTCCTGAAGAACAGTTCCTAAAGCAATAATCACAATTTCGATAGACAAAATGAAATCTGTGGTAATTGCTGATTTTATTTTTGATTTTTCAGAATTTTCAGCACTCTCTTCTTTTTGGCTTTCCTCAACGACTTCATGCCCTTTCTTTGAACGGTGAAACAAAAATTCAATAATTTTTTCGACTCCTTCAAACGCCAGGTAAAAACCTCCTAAAACTAAAATAATTTCAATCGCAGGCTTATACAGCCAGTGAAGTAAAAATGCAATAGGCAGAATGATAAGCTTATTAATAAAAGAACCTTTGGTAATGGCCCATAAAACAGGTATTTCTCGCGAAGAGATAAATCCTGTAGCCTTTTCTGCATTGACCGCTAAATCATCTCCTAAAATCCCAGCAGTCTTTTGAGTAGCTATTTTACTCGTTACAGCCACATCATCCATCAGAGCAGCAAGATCATCTAAAATTGCAAAAAAACCAGATGCCATAATCACGTATTATTTATTCACAAAAATAACTATTTAATTCTATTTCTCATTTTCTTTTAAAATCAATTTAATAAAGAAAAAAAACAGCGTTTAAATGTATTCAATGAAATTTTTAACTTTACCCTTATGAATGAAATAGAAAACTGGGAATATGAGCTGCAGCTGATCTGGCAAAAGCTGGGAAAAATCGACAATGCAGATTTTATTGAACAAATTAGTATACATGCATATAAGTTCTCAGGCTCAAAAGCCATTGCAGACTTCGAAATGGCCTGTGCATTCGATTCAACTGGTCATGAAAAAGAAGCTGAGCCTTTATACAGATCTTCATTGAATCAAGGATTATCCGGTTTACGCAGAAGAAGAGCACGCATCCAACTGGCTAGTACCTTAAGAAATAATGGAAAAATAGATGAAAGCATCAGTATTTTAAAAGAAGAAAAAGCCAATTATTCCGATGAGCTTAATGATGCTGTAGATTCTTTTCTGGCATTATCTCTTTTTTCTGCCGGCGAGTGTAGTGAAGCTCTATCTTTAGCGTTAAAAGCTTTATCACAGTACCTTCCAAGATATAATAACTCATTACATAACTATGCAAGTGCATTAACCCTTACCAAAAAATGAGCTTAGCTGTAAATCATAATCTTAAACATAGTTTATGTCTTACTTTAAGAATAACCTCCAGATAGGATTCAATGCTATAAATCAAAGAATTAGCAGAGAAAAGATGATGATCATCATCTTGAAATTATTCATAAATTCTTTTATTTTCATTACATTTGATAGATGAAAAAGCTAGTTCTGAGATATCATTTTTTTGTTTTAGGATGTATTGGCTTTTTGTTGAATTCATGCAACTCCCGATTCAGGGTCTGGGTAGGAAACAACCGCCAGCAAAAAATTTACAATTTAAAATACGGAGAACATCCGAGACAGAAAATGGATGTTTTCCTCCCATCAGAATACCCTGAAGATTCACCCGTTGTTTTAATCGTACATGGAGGAGCATGGAAATACGGGAGAAAAGAGCATATGATTCAGATTCAGAAAATGCTGTTTAAGAATAATATTCCCAGTATTAATATGAATTACCGGCTGGTCTCCAATTCAAAACAAATCACCTATCGCGAGCAGCTTGAAGATATCAGCTCTGTCATCAATAAATTTAATTCTTTAGCAGGCAAAGCAGATCTGCGACCGGACAATTATATTCTCTTAGGCGAAAGTGCCGGTGGGCATTTAGCACTATTATACGGATATCAGCATCCTGATCAAATCAAAAAAATTATCTCATTAAGCGGTCCTACAGATTTCTATTCTAAAGAATATCTGGATTCATTCTATTCAAAATATACTTCACCTACAATACAAAAAGTAGTAGGAACAAAATTTAATCGTACAGCATTGTCTGAAGAATTTAAAAAAGCAAGTCCGATTGCTAATATAGCGAATGTTCCGACCCTTCTTTTTCAAGGAAATCAGGATTTCCTTGTCAACAAAAAGCAAGGGCTGGCCCTGGATTCGGCATTAACCCGACAAAATATTATCCATAAGCTCGTCTTTATGGAAAACACAGGGCATGCACCCAGATTTTTCAGTAAGAAAAAAAGGGACCAGATTATTTATCCCAATATTCTCGAGTGGATAAAAAAATAACCTGCACAAAGCAGGTTATCTATATTTCTTAATTCATTCCGGATTATTCCTCTGAATCATGATTTTCATATTTCGAATGATCCACTTTTTTTCCAAATAAAAACTTGATAATAATCGGAAGAGTTGTAATCAACACAATAACAATAATAATCAATTCAAGCTTTTCTTTTAAATTAATTCCAAATTGCTCCTGGAATAATTTATCAAGATAATGACCTGCAAAAATCAGTATAAATGACCATAAAACAGCTCCAATAATATTATCTCTTAAAAACTCTTTTTTATCCATTTTTACAATCCCCGCTACAATAGGAGTAAACGTTCTTACTACGGGTAAAAACCTTGCCATTATGATTGCCAAAGCTCCATGTTTCTCAAAAAAATCATGCGCCTGATAAAGGTATTTTTTCTTGAATAAAAAAGTATCTTTCTTTTTATATAAAGCCGGTCCTGCTTTTACGCCAAAATAATACCCTACCTCATTTCCGACAATAGCAGCAATGGCAACAGAAGTAGCCAGAATAGTGGTATCCAGCAGATCACTCCCTGTAGAACCAAAAGTTTCCTTGATAATTTCAACAGCGTAAATTCCTGAAACAAATAATAAAGAATCACCTGGTAAAAAGAACCCTACAAAAAGCCCGGTCTCAGCAAAAATAATGAATAGAATGAGCCAAAATCCGCCCATTTTTATATAAAATTCTGGGTTTAATAAATCTTTCCAGCTATTGAAATCTTCCATAAATATTGATAAGTAACAAAAATAAGTTTAAAAAGTCTGAAAAGGAAATTAATTATAAGATTTTAACTAAAAAACAAGGATATTATTCTAGAGCTCCATATCGTCATCAGAAACAGCGGTTCCATCGGCCATCAGAAATGCTTTCAGGAATGGAGTAAGGTTTCCGTTCATCACAGAATCCACATCTGACGTTTCATGTCCTGAGCGGACATCTTTTACCAATTTATAAGGATGCATCACGTAATTTCTGATTTGGCTTCCCCACTCGATTTTCATTTTATTTGCTTCAATCTCATTTCGGGCTCTCATACGCTCTTCAAGTTCCATTTCATATAACCTGGAACGAAGTAACTGCATAGCTTTCTCTTTATTCTGAAGCTGTGAACGCGATTCTGAGTTTTCAATAATAATACCTGTAGGTGCGTGGCGAAGTCGGACTGCCGTTTCAACTTTATTTACGTTCTGACCACCTGCCCCTGAACTTCGCATGGTTTCAAATGAAATATCTGCAGGATTGATGTTGATTTCAATCGTATCGTCCACTAATGGATAAACATATACGGAAACAAAACTTGTATGACGTTTTGCGTTACTATCAAAGGGAGAAATACGCACCAATCTGTGAACTCCATTCTCTCCTTTAAGATACCCAAAAGCATATTCTCCATCAATTTCCAGCGTTACTGTTTTCACTCCTGCAACCTCCCCTTCCTGAAAGTTTAGTTCACGAATTTTATAACCTTGTTTTTCCGCCCACATCGTATACATTCTCATCAACATAGAGGCCCAGTCACAGCTTTCGGTACCTCCCGCACCTGCTGTAATCTGTAACACGGCAGAAAGCTCATCTCCCTCATTAGAAAGCATATTCTTGAATTCAAGATCTTCGATTTTTTCAACCAATTGAGGAAAGGACTGATCTAATTCTTTCTCAGAATCGGGATCCTCTTTTGCAAATTCTACTAAAACCTGTAAATCTTCAAACTGAGTAGTAATTTCTTCATAATCTTCTACCCATCTTTTTTTGGATCGAAGTTGCTTTAGAAATGCTTCTGCCTCTTTTGGACTCTCCCAAAATTCAGGTGCAGCAGTCTTTTCGTCATCATTGGCAATTTCTACCCTCTTCTTCTCAATCTGAAGGTATTTGTGTAAATCTTCAATTCTGGATTGAACGTCTTTTATATGGTCGTTGTTAATCACGAAATTTTCTTTTTTGCAAAAATAAGGATAAAAGTGGGATTAGTGGTTATAAGTTGATAGTTGATAGTTGATAGTTGAAAGTTGAAAGTTGAAAAATTACAGATCTACTAAATACCTACCCTTATCATTTATCAATTAATCTACATCATGAATACATTTTACATGAATACGTTAATACATCAGTACATTCTACAATTATCCAATCAACTCATCAGCGACTATCTCTCCAATCTTCGGAGCTAAAGCTACCCCCATTCCGGAAAGTCTTACCGCACAGAATTGTCTTTCCGAGAATTGCTTTATGATAGGTGTTTTTTCGTTTCCCATAGCCATAATTCCTGACCATCGATTGGCCACTTTGAAATCCTGACCAGGAAGAATAATATCCTGTAAGAAATTCTCTAAATGATTTTGTAAAAAAGCAGTGGTTCCAAAAGTATTTGTCTCTTCCGTTTTAAAATCCTGATTTCTTCCACCACCCAGTAAAATCCTGTCACCAAGATTCCTGAAATAATAAAACCCTTCATCATAATGGAAAGTTCCTTTCAGTTTCAAATTTTTGATTGGTTCTGTTAAAATAACCTGGCCACGTGCCGGAATTATTTCTTCGTCTTCCAGAAATCTGGAACTGAAAGCATTCGTACAAAATATAATTTGATCTGTCTGAATGGAAACTTCATCTGATACTAAAACCTGAACCTCCCTGGTATTTTCAATAATCTCTTTCACTTCAATTCCAAAAAGAAATTCAACGTGTAAGCTGTGACATTGCTCTATAAGCTTTTGTACCAGCTTTCCGGGGTGCAGACTTCCTTCACACAAGTTTCCAATTAGAAAATTGGATTTTCCCAATCCGAATTCCTTTATTTTACCTTGCTGCAAATTGTATGTCTTCTCAATACCAGTAATAGGCTTGATTTTTTCATTTACTTCATTCAGCATGTTTAAAGGCTGATCCGTATTCAGAATTTCAAACCCACCATCTAGCTCAAAATCAATTTCAGAATTTTTGAAATAATGTTGAATTTTTTTCAGCCCTTCAAACCTCATCCGAACCAATTCTACAGTTTTATCCCAACCCATTTTTTCAGAATCTGCAATCACTTCTGTCAGGCTACCGAAACAGGCAAACCCTGCATTTCTTGTTGAAGCTCCCAAAGGAATAGCATTCCTTTCAATGATTAAAACCGACTTTTCAGGATATCTTTCTTTAATAGAAATAGCTGTCCAAAGCCCGGTAAAACCAGCACCAATAATAATGATATCCCGTCTTCTATAAAATGTTTCAAGCTCCCAGATGCTGTTCATGATGATCAATAAATAATGAGTAATGAATGATAAGTAACCTTTTAATTCGCTGCCATTAATTCATAACAGCTAACCTTTATCCTCTCCTCCATCATTTTCACCATTATGCTGAAATCCTATTGCTCTTGCCGGTTCCTCAACAATTTTGAAGGTTTCAAGTTCTGCTCGTAAAGCTTTTATCCTGTATTGAAAATCATCAAAATTATTAATGATAGCGTCATTCAGAAACCGCTCTACTTGCCCTAAATATTCTTCTGTGAGTTTTCCTGCTGCATCTCTCAAAGCTCCGTTTAAGAGATTTTGGTCAATAATAAGGTTTTCATTTCTGGTTCTCTGATAAAGATTTTTAATCCTCTTTTTCAGACTTTGTGTAAAATCCATCAGCATTGTATTGCTAAACGTTTTCATTTTAGAAGCGCTGTCACGCCAGAAAGGAACTTTATCTGCTTTATTATTTTTAAGAATTTTATAGAGTAAGGAATCTTTTTCCAGACCTTTAGTCATTCCATACAGGATAATTTCCGAACGTTCAGAAGCATTGGGTGGAAAGACAGGAATCAATACATCAAATCTTCCGGGAGCCAAAACTTCTTCATCAATTTCTGATATGGAATTGGCAGATCCTACCATAAGCACATCCTCTTTTTCAAATTTTCCGATATAATGAAGAATAATTTCCTGGGTTTCAAGATTGTAAGAAGTAACATTGTTTTCAGGGCTTCTCTCCATCATAATATCATCAAAGTCATCCATAAAAAGGAGCACCTTCTCTTCTTTCATGATGCTTAATAAAAAATCATTAAAGTTGGTTTGGTTCCCGTTCACAAAAGAAGTTCCCAGATAATGCTTTTTGACTTCTTTAAAATGATATCCGATAATTTCTGCAATTTTATTCGCCCAGAAAATTTTACCACTTCCCGGAGGACCATATAAAATAATTCCTGCAGGTTTATTAATTCCCCAATCTTTAATCTGTTGCTTGTTCAGGAAAGGTTCTAAAACACTTGAAATATAAAAGAACAAATCCCGGTACCCGATGAAATCTCTTTGTTGAAGGCTCGTCTTGTAGCCAAAATAATCATATACAAACTGATAGTTTCCTCCCAGTTTGTTATCAATACCATAGCTGGAAATCGAGGAACGGAAAAATCCGTTATCAAAAATATTCGGTGTGGTATCTTGTATAGCTTTTTCTACTTTTTCTTTGGGCTGATTAATGGTTTCTGCAATTTGCTCCAGTGTTTTATTCTGATCAAGATCTTTTTCATATTTTCTCAGAAAATCAACATTCTCACGAGCAAATTTTTCAAAGTCTTCTTTGATCTCAAAATTAGTACTCATACATACGCCTAACTCAAGGTCAAAATCCTGTATAAATTGTTTGATCGCTTCTGCCGATATATTTAATTCCTTTGCCAGTTCAATTAACTTCATATTCACAAATTATACAATCAAATTTAATATTTTAATCCGGAAAGTTTATTTAAAAATAACTTAAACTTTGTAACAATTTGTTAATTACACGGACTACTACTATGTAAAACAAATTACATGGAAAAAATTTTATCAGTAAAGAATCTGACTAAAAAATTCAAACGAGTGGTGGTCAACAATATTTCCTTTGACGTAGAAAGAGGAAATGTTTACGGCCTTCTGGGTCCCAATGGAAGCGGAAAATCCACAACATTCGGAATGCTTCTGTCAACTATCAATCCTACCAGTGGTGATTGGTATTGGTTTGGAAAGAAAGGAACTGATCCTGATACTCTGAAAAAAATAGGAGCGATCATTGAACAACCTAATTTTTATCCTTACTTGAGTGCTGAGACCAATTTAAAAATCGTTGCTGAAATTAAAGAAGCTCCCTATGAAAGAATTGATGAAGTCTTAAAAACCGTAGGACTTTTCGAAAGAAAAAAAGATACTTTTAAAACCTTTTCCCTGGGAATGAAACAGCGTTTAGCTATTGCTTCAGCCATGTTAAATAACCCGGAAGTAATGATTCTTGATGAGCCAACCAATGGACTTGATCCTGAAGGAATCATTCAGATCAGAGAAATTATATCCAGCATTGCAAAACAAGGCATTACCATCATCATTGCTAGCCACCTTCTGGATGAGATCGAAAAGATCTGCAGCCATGTAATTGTTTTAAAAGAAGGAAATGCTATTTACAGCGGAAGAGTTGACGAAATCACCAATAACCAGGGGTATTTTGAATTAAAAGCTGACAATAACACTTTGCTTTTAGCCACTCTTGAAGAGCTTCAATGGTTTACTTCGGTAACATTAGAAAACGATCTGATCAAAGCACAAATCAGGGAAGATGCCTCTATTTCAGCATCTGGTCTGAATCAAAAGCTGGCAGAAAAAGGGATTTTCTTATCTCATCTGACTAAGAAGAAATTATCGCTTGAAACTCAATTCCTCGAACTTGTAAAAAACACGAATACCCATGCTTAAATTATTAAAAATTGAATATTACAAAAACCTGAATTATAAGCCCTTCAGGATTTTTACAATATTGTACTTTGCTATATTGATTGCACTCCTTTTTATCGGATTAGTAGATCTCGATGTTTTCGGAGCTACCATTAATTTAAAAGAACAGGGCATCTATAATTTCCCGGAAATATGGAATTTCACCACATGGATCGTGGCATTGCTTAAAATTTTTCTGGGGTTGATCATTGTTTTTTCAATATCTCAGGAATTCAGTAACAGAATGTTTAAGCAAAATACAATTGATGGATTAAGCAGGAAGGAATTTATCGGCTCCAAGCTATTAACGATCACCGTGTTCACTGTAGTTTCTACTCTCATTGTATTTATCATTACGTTATTTCTCGGACAGAAATATTCGAAAGTTACAGATTCGGCAATGGTATTCAAGGAAATATTTTTCATTGGAAATTACTTTGTCAAACTCTTTACTTTTTTCTGTTTCCTTATGTTTCTTTCCATCCTTTTGAGAAAATCAATGTTTGTTTTCCTTGGATTCTTTGTGTACTGGATTGGCGAGGGAATATTAACTGCTGTAGAAATCTTTCAGAAGGTTCGTGGCACTCAGGAATTGGAAAGAATGAAAATCATGAAAGACGACTTTTTCATTACCCATCTTTTACCTCTCGAAAGCATGTCAAGCCTTATTCCTAATCCAATGCTTAGATTAAATATGGCCAAAGCCATGGGAATGAAATACGAATTTACCTATCCTACAGAAAGCTTAATTGCCTGTATCGTATGGAGCATCCTTTTTATTTTGGGATCTTATTGGATCTTAAAAAAGAGAGATTGGTAGTTTTTCTTTATTAAAAGATTAAAAAAATTTAAATATTTAGAAGGTGGTTCATTTTTTGGACCACTTTTTTTATAATCTTACTGCATATCTGTAAATCATACTCTTTCCATGCCTTTGTCATTCCGCCAGGAATCTAAACCTTTTTACTAATTATTTAGTTTTTACATAGTTATTCAGGTTATTTACTATGTTTAGATTCTTTCGCTTCGTTACTGAATGACAAACTTATGCTTTTCTCAGATTGTTAAATTTGAGTTTTTCATCCACACTATCCATGTCTGTTTTAAAATAATCAAAGCGCTTTCACACTCTACGTTTAAAATCCGTTCACAAACTTTTCGTTCACAACAGAAGAAAATACATTTAATAACAAAAAAGAGGCTGTCTCAAAAGGACAGTCTCTTTTTAGTATTTCATTGAAAAAAGATTTCGATATTTTGAATAAAAAAAATATCTTGGAAAAAAGAAGATATAAGTCAAAAAAGCAGTCTGTTTTAGGCTGCTTTTGACATTTTCTTTAGATTGTGGGCAATTGCGAGTATGCCGATTTCTACCTCGACTTTATTTTTTCCCCGAAGCATGAATCGTTTAAAATTTTTGTTGTGTTTGAGCTCTGCAAAAACAGGTTCAACATCATGGCATCTTTGTTTTCTGAGTTTGATGCCCTTGCTGGTATTAAGAAGTTTGAAAACCTTTTCTCTGATTTTTGCCAATTTAGGATTGTTTTGTGAAGTGGTTATTTGTCCCGATTTCTGATCTTTTCTGAAGTAATTATATTTAACATAAGCTTTTATTTTCTTAGATTTTAACAAGTTGTAATTTTCTTCTGAGCCATAACCAGCATCAGCAACAAGCTCTTTGGGAGCTTTATGATAGCTTTCTTCAAAACCCAGTAAATGAGTCGCTAATGTTTTGGTGTCTGTTGGGTTGGGATGAATTGAATAATGTAAAATGAATTGTCTATGGGTAGAAATTTGTAGATTGTAAGCGGGTTTTAGTTGTCCGTTTCGCATATGATCCTCCTTCATTCGCATAAAAGTAGCGTCTGTATCGGTTTTGGAATAGGAATTTCTATCTTCTAATAATTCTTGCTGTTTTTTATATTTCTCTAAATTATCTGCCCAGTTTTTCTTAGCATAATTCAGTTTCTGACGAACTTTTGAAGCTACTTTTTTATCTTTCAAAACTTCATTGATCTTTTCTATGGTTTGAGTTACTTTTTCAGAATCTACTTCTTTAAAATCAATACTTTCTGTATTTTCAAGCTCGTCTTTGGCAACTGTTTCTGCATAGTTCCAAAGCTCTTCTAATTGCTCTGCAATCCTTTCTTTGTGTTTTTTGACAGCTCTTCCCCAAACAAAAGTATAGCGATTGGCATTGGCTTCTATCTTGGTGCCATCTACAAAAGTGGTTTTCAGACTTACCAAACCTTCCTTTTCCAAAAGAAGAACAATTTGTGTGAAAATAGCTTTAATCTCACCTTTCAATCGTTCACTACGGAACCTGTTTAAGGTGTTATGATCGGGACGGCTCATTGCAGAGAGCCACATAAAATGGATGTTTTCTTTCAAGGCCTGCTCCATTTTGCGGCTTGAATAGATATTGCTTAAATAGCCATAAATCAAAACTTTCAAAAGCATTTTCGGGTGGTAGCAAGATGTTCCGCCAGGTTTGTAGGTTTTAATTAAGCTTTTGATATCCAAGCCATCAATAATGTTTGAAACAATTTTCACAGGATGTCGCTCATCAATCAACTCCGATAAATTGGGAGGAAAAAGCAGATTTTCTTTGGGGGTGTAATCTTTAAAGACTACTTTTGACGTACTTAACACAATGCAAATTAATCAATTTGCAACTATTAGGAAAGCGAAAGCTTTCCTTTTTGCATAAAAAAGGCTATCTCTTTTGAGACAGCCTCTTTCAAATTATTTTTTTTCTAACAAAGGAAGGTATTCACCATATCCCTGTTTTTCCATCTGATCTTTCGGTACAAACTTAAGTGATGCACTGTTGATACAGTATCTTAATCCACCTTTATCCGCAGGACCATCTGTAAACACATGTCCCAAGTGAGCATCTCCTGTTTTACTACGAACCTCCACTCTGGTCATTCCGGCAGAACGGTCCATCTTTTCATCAATTACATTTTTAGTAATTGGTTTGGAAAAACTTGGCCATCCACAACCAGATTCAAATTTATCTGTTGAGATAAACAACGGTTCCCCTGTTGTAATATCTACATAAACCCCTTCACGAAACTCTTTATCGTATTCATTTTGAAAAGGTCTTTCTGTAGCATTTTCTTGCGTTACTCTGTATTGTTCAGCAGTAAGTTTTTCTTTTAAAACCTTTTTATCCTGTTTTTGGTATTTAGCTTTTGGAAGTGGGTTGGCATTTTTAGCCATTTCAAAAAGCCCTGGTTCTATATGACAGTAACCTCCTGGATTTTTATCCAAATAATCCTGGTGATAATCTTCTGCTCTATAGAAGTTCTTTAAAGGAATGGTTTCTACCACCACAGGCTTACTATAATTCTTCGCTAACTTTTGCACTTCTTCTTTTACAATTGCTTCTGTAGCTTTATCCGTAGAATAAATACCCGTTCTGTACTGGTCTCCCCTGTCATTTCCCTGTTTGTTTAAACTCGTTGGATCAATGGTTTTAAAATACAGATCGATCAACAGTTTTAAATCAACTTGTTCAGGATCATATTTTACTTTTACAGTTTCCGCAAAGCCTGTTGTATGGCTTATTACTTCTTCATAGGTTGGATTGGTCTTGTTTCCATTGGCATAACCAACTTCCGTCCCTACAACTCCACGAATTTGTTGAAAAAAGTGCTCTGTTCCCCAAAAACATCCACCTGCAAAATAAACTTCTTTTACATTTTTACTGTCCATATTGGTCTCATTTTCTTTTTTAGTTTCTGTTGATTTTTTTGAATTACCACAGCTTGTGGCAAATACCGCAATACCTAAGACTACTGCGAGTAAAATTAATATACTTTTCATTTTTATCTTTTTATTCATTATTTATTTTTTCCAAATAACATCAGTCCAAACCCAAGTAGCATAAGATCTTTAAGGATAAAAAAATCTGTTACGGGCACTCCGTCCACCACTTTCCAGATTCCGGGTGTTGTGAATAAATAGCTTAAAGTAACCAGAAAAGTAACAATCATTCCTATTCCGGCATACTTCTTTAAGAATGCAAATTTCACACTAAATATCAATAATAATGCAATGATAATTTCTATCGCTCCGATAGTATTTGATACCGCCTGAACACTGGCTATATTATATACGAAAAAGGTGAGGAAATGGTTTTCTACCAATGATTTTATTCCTTGAGCTTCAGTAGGGGTGAATTTGAAAATTCCAATCCACAATAAAATAAGAGCTGCTCCGAAAAGCGAGATGTAGTATCCAAGCCTATATGTTGGATTTTCTTTGTCTAATTGTTGTGATGTTCCGTTCATGTTTTTGGATTTTAAATGTATACTTTATTATTTTCAAAAGTATAGTCGGAACAGCTTCAAAATCCTGACAGAATTTTTTATTAAAAATCCATTTTCCTGATCATTTCATCTTTAAAATTCTGAATATCAGTAGTATCAATTTTATTTTTTTCTTCCTGAATAAGTGTTCTTTTTAAAATTTCATCTAATATTTTCAATTTTTTCTCATAGGCTTTACACCATTTGCATATTTTCAGATGCATGGAAAGCTGCCAGCTCTCTTTTGGAGAAAGGGCTCCGGAATTTCTTTTTTCCATAAGTAATGTTGCTACACTACACGGAAGAAATATAAAATGAATAAATTTTTTCAACATTCTTAATTACTTTATGATTTTGCAAACCAATTAAAATCCAGACATTCTCTTAACTGCATTCTACTTCTTTGTAAAATCTTCCAAAGATTAGTCGTTGAAATGTTTAATTCCTGACTAACATCGGGTGCTTTTTTCTCCTGAAGGTAATACATTTTTAACGGGATCTTCCACCGGGAAGGTAATTCTTCGATACAATCTTCCAAAGTTTTATTAAAATCCTGATCATCCAAAAGCTCAGTTTCTTTAAGGGAAACATCCCAATCATTCAACACACCATCATTTCTCCACGACCCTTTTTCATCAAAAAAATGATCGAGTTTGATATGAGGTTCCGATTTATATTTTTTACGATAAAAATCAGCAACCTTACGATTAAGAATAGAAGTGAGCCACGTCAGAGGATTGCTTTTTCCTTCAAAAGTATCATAAGACGAAAATGCTGAAAGAAAAACTTCCTGAACCACGTCTTTAGCATCATCTTTGTCTGAAAGCAGGTACATCGCCCTTTTTAAAAGAGACTCAGAGTATTTGTTTACCCAGCTTTTCAATTCTTCATTTTTTTTCATCATATGATGTGAGGATTTATTAAAAACTCTGTAACGAATATAAAAGAAAAAATTCTAATTGATTTAAAACCCGCTCCCGAAAACAGAATATTTTTTAAACCTGCTTCTTTTCATGTAGCCGAACAGCCAGATAAATTAAAAAAACAAAGTATTTTGACTTTATGAATGCTCTAAATAAATTATCATGACAATATTTTCCCGTGTTTGTATTAAAAATTTTAAATTTGCATCTTATCAAAAATTTGATATTTTTTAAAAAGCAAAGCAAAACTATGACATCACAAGAGATACGTCAAAAATTTTTAGATTATTTTAAAAGTAAAGACCACCTTATTGTTCCTTCAGCACCTATCGTGTTGAAAGACGACCCTACCCTAATGTTTTCCAATTCAGGAATGACGCAGTTCAAGGATTTTTTCTTAGGTTACAAAACACCTACCGCCCCAAGAATTGCCGATACTCAAAAATGTCTGAGAGTTTCAGGGAAGCATAATGACCTGGACGATGTGGGTAGAGATACTTACCACCATACGATGTTCGAAATGTTGGGAAACTGGTCTTTTGGAGACTATTTCAAAAAAGATGCTATTGCTTTTGCCTGGGAACTTTTAACGGAGGTGTATGGAATTCCTAAAGAAAATCTGTATGTAACCATTTTTGAAGGAGATGCTTCCGAAAATCTGGAGAGAGATCAGGACGCCTATGATTTCTGGAAATCTCATATTTCTGAAGACAGAATTATCAACGGAAACAAAAAAGATAATTTCTGGGAGATGGGTGAAAGCGGACCTTGCGGACCTTGTTCGGAAATCCACATCGATTTGAGAACTCCGGAAGAAAAAGCTAAAGTTTCAGGACTTGAGTTGGTGAATAAAGATCATCCACAAGTTGTGGAAGTTTGGAATCTGGTTTTCATGGAATTTAACAGAAAAGCTGATAAGAGTCTGGAAAAGCTTCCTCAGCAACATGTAGATACAGGGATGGGATTTGAACGCCTTTGTATGGCGTTACAAGGAAAATCTTCCAACTATGATACCGATGTTTTCACTCCGCTTATTGCTAAAGTTGAAGAACTTTCAGGAAAGAAGTATACCGGAATTCTGGAAGATGAAAAAGATATTGCCATTCGTGTAGTGGTTGACCATATCAGAGCGGTTTCTTTTGCTATTGCGGACGGACAGCTACCTTCTAACGGAGGAGCAGGATATGTGATCAGAAGAATTTTAAGAAGAGCTATTTCATATTCTTACCGATTCTTAGGAATGAAAGAACCTTTCCTTTTTGAATTGGTTTCTGTTCTTAGAGCTCAGATGGGAACATTCTTTCCTGAGCTGGAAAAACAGGGAACACTTGTTACAGAAGTAATTAAAAGTGAAGAAGAATCATTCCTTAAAACTATTGAAAGCGGTTTGGTAAGAGTTGAAAAACTGATCCAACAAACCATTGCCGACAACTCAAAAGTATTACCAACCGTAGAGGTTTTCGAATTATATGACACCTATGGCTTCCCGGATGACCTAACAAGAATCATTGCCGAGGAAAAAGGCTTGACTATAGACGAAAAAGGCTTTGAGGCTGAAATGGAAAAGCAAAAACAGCGTTCCAAAAAAGACTCTGCTTCTAAAGTATATGACTGGGTGGTTTTGGAAGAAAAACCGGAAACTTTTGTTGGATATGATCAGCTTGAAGCGGAAACCTATATTACAAGATACAGAAAAGTAGAAAATAAAGACGGAGAATTCTATCAGGTTGTATTAAGCAACTCCCCTTTTTATCCTGAAGGAGGTGGACAGGTAGGTGATAAAGGAACCCTTGAGAATGCTACGGAAAGTTTCGAAGTGATCGAAACCAAAAAGGAAAACGGATTGATCGTCTCTTTAATCAACGGACTTCCAAAAGATGCCGGAGCTGTTTTTTATGCTAAAGTAAATGCTGCAGACAGAAAGAACTCTCAGGCCAACCACTCTGTAACCCACCTTTTACATGAAGCTTTAAGAGAGGTCTTAGGAACTCATGTTGAACAAAAGGGTTCTTATGTAGGACCTGATTATTTACGCTTTGACTTCTCTCATTTTAATAAAATGACGGAAGAAGAGCTTGCATTGATCGAGGAGAAAGTCAATCAAAAGATCAAAGAAAGTATTGCATTACAGGAGTTCAGAAATATCCCTATACAAGAGGCAATCGATAAAGGAGCTATGGCTTTGTTTGGTGAAAAATATGGGGATAGCGTAAGAATGATCCAATTCGGAAGCTCAAAGGAATTATGCGGAGGAACTCACGTAAAAAATACGAGTGAAATCGGTCATTTCAAAATAACTTCTGAAAATTCTGCAGCAGCTGGTATCAGAAGAGTTGAAGCTATTTCAGGAGATAAATCTGATGAATACTTCAAGAATTTAGAAAAGCAAATTGTAGAGCTTTCCCAATTATTAAAATCTAAAGATGTTGTAAAATCTATTGAAAGATTAATCGAGGAAAATACTTCTTTAAAATCTGAGATAGAGTCTCTGAAAAAAGAAAAAGCAAAAGGAGAAATCAATGATTGGAAAAATGCTTACGAACAGAAAGAAGATAAACAATTATTGGTGAAGAAAACTTCTTTGGATGCAGGTTCTGTAAAAGACATTGTTTTCCAGTTAAAAAAAGAAATCCCAACCTCTGTTACCATTGTACTTTCTAATGCTGATGATAAGCCGATGATTACAGTAGGTGTTTCTGATGATCTTGCGGCCAACTATCAGGCTGGAGCTATTGTAAAAGAACTGGCCAAAGAAATCCAGGGCGGCGGAGGCGGAAACCCAGGTTTCGCAACTGCCGGTGGAAAAAACCTGGCAGGTTTAGAAAATGCTTACCAAAAAGCGTTAAATATTTAAATAACAATAAATTACCAATTATCATAAAAACTTCCGAAAATTTCGGAAGTTTTTCATTTTCCAACACTTCATATAATTGACTTTCATTAGATTTACTTCAAAAACGGAGTCTCAATAAAGTTTGAAATTATTAGTAATAAGGTGAATAAAAGTTTTTCAGAATAAGAAATATGATTAATTTTGATTGACATTTACTTCATGAAAAGAGTTCTATTTATAATATTTTTCTGGACATTTATTTTTGGTTATTCGCAATCAAAAATTAACGTTACCGATGAGCTTAACAATAGCCCTATCGTCAATGCAAAAATATTTTGTAATGGTAGTTTTCTTGGACAAACGAACTCTAATGGTATTCTTGAATTTAAAACGAAATGCAAGAGTATTGAAATTCAGGCAGCCAACTACCAGAAAGAAACCGTTCTTGTGGAAGATAATATAGAAGTTTCCTTATATAAAACTACATCAAAAACCACATCAATTGAAACGGTAATCTTACAGGATAAAAGTGATCCAAGGGCTTTGGAAATTTTAAAGAAAGTTAATAAATATTTCAAAGACAATTCTCCAAAAACATTGGATTCATATACCTATAAATCCTATGAAAAAGTTTCTTTAGATATTGATGAAGATAGTATTTCCCAGTTTAATCAATTTTTTCAGGACAGCAATTTTTTCAAGAAAAAAAGAGCGAAGGATTCACTCAATAATATTTCTGCAAGAAAGATCTTTTCAAAAAGTAAACTATTCCTTTGGGAAAGGGCTCAGGAGTTTTTGTATTCAAAAAAATATGGCGAAAAAATCAACATTTTAGATAACAGGATCTCCGGACTAAAACAGCCTATTTATGAAATGATTGCCTTACAGCAAAGCAACAGGGATAAAATCCCGAATCAGATCAAACAGGAAAACCGGGGCTTATACCGATTCTTTCTTACCGATACTATTGAACTGGATGGCAGAAAAAATTTCGTCATCCGCTTTCGTGAAGTAAATTATAAAAAACCGGATAAGAAAAGAAAATTCAATGGCACCATTTATATCGATACAGAAACTTATGGGATCAAGAAGATTGAAAATATAAGTAAAAATAAAAACGACGGAATTATTACCAGTACGTGGATTTTCTATAAAGATAAATGGTTCCTGGCTCATGAGAAAGTAAAATTACGAATGAGTAGAATGGCAATGAAAGAAGATGGCAAGGAAAAAGATGAAGAGAATCCTGAAAAAGCGGAAAAAAGAAGTTTTGGAACCTATGCTTTTCTTACCTCAAAATATTTTGATTTTCAATCTCCTATTGAAGAAAACTCAAAAGACTTTAAAGGTTATACTTTTTCTGTGAAAAATGCTGATGGAAGGTCATTGAACCAATACAGAACCGATCCTTTAACAGACCGGGAAAAAAATACCTATACCACTATCGACAGTCTCGGAAAAATCTATAATATTGATAATAAAGCCAAGATATTAACCGGATTAATCAATGGTCAGATCAGACTTGGAATTGTTGATTTTGCAGTTGATGAGATTGTTAATTATAACTTATACGAAGGATTCAGGGTGGGATTAAAAGCCAAGCTGAACGAGAATTTCAATCCGTACTTTTCACCCGATTATTATTTTGCGTATGGTTTCAAGGATGATAAATGGAAATATGGAATCGGTCTGGATATGAAGACCACTCTTGAAAAAAATTCATTTTTCAGGATTGAATATTATAATGATGTGACTGCTTCGGGAGAGTTTTACCGAAGACTCTGGAATTTCAAAATGAGGATGATGAATTATGGAAATAACTTAAACAATGACCGGTATTATCATTTCAGAGGAGCGTCTTTATCATATCTGAATGATATTACCAATGGTCTTACTCTGGTCTTTGCTGCCAAAAGAAATTTTGAGCAGGCCATGTTTGATTACAAATTCCGGAATAACGGCCCCGCGTTTGAAAACTTCTATACTTTATTCACCTTAAAATTTTCACCCAACTCGACCAACATTATGACCCCTCAGGGAAAATCTATTATTGATCAAAAATACCCTGAGCTTTACTTTAATTATGAACAAAGTTATAAGGTCTTAGGAGGTGATTTCAATTACACTCGTTTTGATGCATTATTTGTGCATAATTTCAAAACAATATTAGGAACAACTGGAGTACGATTGTACGGAGGACTGGTTTTAGGTGAAGCTCCTATCTGGAAAAACTTCACCATGAACGGATTGGCATCTCCAGGAAGAGATATTAACTTTAACCTGACCTCATACCTTGGTTTTGCAACGCTGGAAGGAGGGAAATATTATAATGATAAATTCATAGCCTATTACTTCACTCATAAACTTCCGGTTTATTTAAAAAGCATAGGCCAGAATGTTTCAAGTTTTGATTTTGTTTTAAGAGGCACCATAGGAGATATGAAAAATCCGGAATATCATGATTTCAGATTTAGAAAACTGGATCGCCTTTACCAGGAAGTAGGTCTGGAATGGAATAACTTCCTCTCAAGCTATTTTAATCTGGGTGTATTTTATCGGGTAGGCTATTATACAACGCCCAATTTTAAACAAAATTTTGCAATACAATTTAAACTAAAACTATTAGAATTTTAACCATTTAGCTATGCGAAAAATAGAAATAAAAGCAGATGATTTTTTTGAGTTATTACGATTAAAAGATGTTTCCATGTGGGAGATTTTTTTACAAATGATCGATGGAGAAGAGAAAGAAATTATTTTCATAGACCGTGAAGAAAAAGTTCTTTTTACTTATATTCTTCCCGCTGACAAAGAAAAACTAGAAGAAGACAGGAAAGAATTTTCAAAGCAATTCTCTGAAAAATTAAGCACTCTGAACTAATACAATCGCATGAATAAAAAATACCTATTTTCATTATTAAGCATACTTGCTTTCTGTTTTGGAAGTGCTCAGAAATATCAGCAGCCATTGGTTTCCGCAATCAAAGAATCGGACATTAAAAAAGACATGTACGAAATGGCGGCAGATCAGTTTTGGGGGCGTGAAGCCGGAACATTGAACGAACTTAAAGTCTCGATGTGGCTTGCTGATAAAGCAAAAGACGCAGGCATGAAACCTGCTGGCGATAATGGAACATTCTTCCAGTTTTTTGATATGTACCGTCATCAGATTATTCCTCAAAGTTCCATGAAAATCGGTGGAAGCACTTTAAAGTTATGGAAAGACTTTCTGGTTGCAGAACCCGTGAACACAAATATAGATGCGGATATTGTATATGCAGGAAATGCAGAACCAGAAGAATTATCCAAGCTTGATCTAAAAGGAAAAGTACTTGCAATTAATGCTTCTGATAAGAATATAGACAAGGAAATGACCCTTTTTGTAAGGAGGTATCCGGGATTTATAAGAACAAAATATTACAATAAGGCTTTTAATCTTGGAGCAAAGGCTATTATTTTTATCACAGATGATATTTCAGAAAAAAGTTGGGCTGAAGTTCTTCCTCAGATGACCAGAGGATCTTATGGGGTTGAAGGTTTAAGAGAAAGCATCACTAATAACATTCCTGTTTTATGGATTAAAAAGGAGAATTCTGAATGGGTGAAAAACAATCCTAAGGTTTCTTTACACCTAATCACAGAAACATATAAATATCCTTCCGTAAACGTAATAGGAAAAATTGAAGGAACCCATCCTAAGCTGAAAAATGAATATGTATTAATCAGCGGGCACCAGGATCATGATGGAATCAGACATCCTATTAAAAATGACACCATTTACAATGGCGCTGACGATAATGCCAGTACTTGTGTAGCAATGCTGGCAATGGCAAGAGCTTATAAAAAGCAACCTGGAAAAAGAAGCATTCTTTTTGTTTTTCATGGCGCTGAAGAAAGAGGGCTGCTCGGTTCCAGATGGCATGCTGCTCACCCGGTAGTTCCAAAAGAACAAATTGTCGCTGTATTGAATGGAGATATGATCGGAAGAAACAGTCTCGATGAGGCAGCTTTATTAGGAGGCAATACTCCTCATAAAAATTCTGAAGAATTGGTCAAAATGGCTGAAGACGCGAATAATGAAAGTACCAAATTCAAATATCTAAAAGATTGGGACTCCCCTACCCATGCAGAATATTTCTACTTTAGAAGTGACCATCTCCCCTATGCAAAAGCTGGAATCCCTGCGATATTTTTCACCAGTGTTTTACACGATCAATATCATACACCTCAGGACGAATCTGAAAATATCAATTATAAAAAATTGTATAAAATGACCGAATGGATGTACAGAACTTCCTGGAAAGTAGCGAATGAAAATGAGCGTCCAAAGGTAATTCCGAATTTTACTCTGGAAAGATAAATGCAACCCATATCCACTGATTTTGCATTTTTTAAATACTGCTATAAAACTTTGCGTTGGACTTTTTCAACGCATTTTTTATTGGCTATACTATTGTTATAGAATAAATTGTATAAAAAAATTAAAGAGTTTTAAAACTTATGTATGTTCCTAAGCACCATAATAATTCTTGAGATAACTAAAGTATTTATAAAACTTTTATGGTTTAATTTTTTAAACCACAGATGACCTTTAGATTTACACAATGAATTAGTATTAAATTAGATAATAATTATATTCTGAAGAACCAGAGAAAATAAAGTGAACTAAACAGATTTCCAGAACAGAACTATTCTGAGTATCAGACTTTATTTTCTCTTTTGAATATCTGCCATTTAGAATGTTAAGCATTAAGGCTTATTAAAGGTTTTAGCATTATTCAAAATGGTTCATTCAGGATAAATCCTAAATCCAAAGTTATGAAAAGTTATTTTATAGGAATTGATATTTCCAAAGATACCTTGGATGTTTGTATCATGAGTGATTCTGAAGAGAAAGACATTTTTTTTAAAGTTGAAAATACTCTATCAGGAATTGAAAGTATGATTTCAAGAAACATCCCAGAGAATGCTCAATTGTGGTATTGCTTTGAAAATACAGGAAATTATGGGCTGCTCCTTGCCAGGATATTGGAAAGCCAAGAAATAAGCTATTATCAGGTCCCGGCTCTCGAAATAAAATTAAGTCAGGGAATACAAAGAGGAAAGAATGATCGAGTTGATGCCTGGAGGATTGCCAAGTATGCAAAAACATATTGCAAAGAACTTAAACCTTATCTCCTTCCCAGTAAAGAACTGCTTAAGATAAAAAATCTTCTTACCTACAGAAATCATTTGATAAAGGTAAGAACACAGTTCAAGAATGAGATAAAAGCTTTTTATCAGATCAATAAAATAGCTGATGTAAGTTTTGAAATTAATGATATTATGGGCCATATACAGCAACTGGATAAAAATATAGCATTAGTTGAAGAAAAAATAAAACAGGAAATCCATAATCAACAACACCTCAACCGAAACTTTGAAAAAATAACCAAAGTGAAAGGGGTTGGATTCCTCACAGCAGCTTATATGATTGTATTAACGAATAATTTTACAAGTTTTCAAAACCCAAGGAAATTCAACTGTTATGCAGGGATTGCTCCTTTTGAGCATACATCAGGAACAAGTGTTCAAGGCAAAACTAAAACAAGTAAACTTAGAAATAAAAGAATTAAAACGATTCTTTTTAATGGTGCTAATTCTGCCGTAATTTATGATGAAGAATTAAAATCTTATTACCAAAGAAAAAAACAACAGGGAAAAGCACATAATTCTATTATCAATGCTGTATGCTGTAAAATTGTATATAGAATATTTGCTGTCGTAAAAAGGGAAGAACCTTTTGTAAATTTAACAAGATATAATTTGCATATGTCTTAGAATACTCAGATTTACAAAGATGATTTTGCTATTTTTTCTCGCTGATTTTAATTTCTATCGAAGATAAAAATCATTGTGCCTAAAACATGATATATCAATTTTAGCACCTTAGCGATTAATTTAATCTTTTATTAATTCCCACTCAAGAATGTGTCAAGTGTTTTCTTAGCTTCTGCGACATCGTGTACTCTCAGAATTTTCGCTCCCTGTTTTAAAACTTTCAAATGTAATTTTTGAGTTTCTTCATTAATATCTAATGGAGATTTCCCAAGTGGTTTATAGATAAACGACTTCCTGGAAATTCCAATTAATAGCGGAAATTTCCCAAACCTAAGAAAGTCTACTTCATTGATCATTTTCATTTGATCCTCCACTGTCTTTCCAAATCCAAAACCAGGGTCTAGAATAACATCAGTCACCCCTTTTCGCAACAACTGATCAGTCTTTTCAGAAAAATATCTATTGACTTCCAATGTAATGTCTTCAAATTTCGTTTTATCATGCATGCTTTCATAAGAAGGATTTACATGCATTAAAATGTAAGGCAGCTTTGTTTCAGCTACAGTATCAAACATTTTTTCATCATACTGTCCACCCGAAATATCGTTAATGATATCAATTCCTTCATTAAAACCAAATTTCACAGTTTCAGAATAAAATGTATCAAGCGAGATCAGAGCTTGAGGAAATTCTTTTTTTATCAAAGAAATGAAATTTCCTAGTCTTTTAATTTCTTCTTCGCTGCTTAAGAATTCGGCATTCGGTCGTGTAGATTGAGGTCCGACATCTATGAATTCAGCTCCATCTTTCAATAACTTCTCTGTATGCTCTAAAGCTGATTTTTCACTATTAAACTTCCCTCCATCTGAAAATGAGTCCGGAGTAAGATTCAGAATACCCATAATTTTAGGCTTCGTTAAATCTATTAATTGACCATTGCAGTTGATCGAGTGAAAAGATTGGATAGTTTGGGAGTTTGAGAGCATGTTGAGTCGGAGGGTTTGAATGTATTAGAGTTTGTGTACTATTTAGTAATTAATCAATACAAAGCTAAGGACTAAAAGTAATATGAGCAATAAATATAGGTAATGAGTAATGGACAATAAATTATTTTACAACATAAATTTTACATTCAAAAAACAAAGATCTTCAAACTCTATAGACCCAAACACTTTCACCCTCAAACTCTCAAACTCTCAAACATCTAAACTCACCTATTCTGATTCAAAATCATCCTTTAATTCCTGCAACCTAAACGCTATTTTTGTATATTTGGGCTATTAAGAGAATTTATGTTAAAAACTTCAATACAGTTCGAGAAAATTATCAGTCAATGTCGTGATCTTTTCAGCAAAAAATTACAAGATTACGGGGCAGCCTGGAGAGTTTTAAGACCCAGCTCAATTACGGATCAGATTTATATTAAAGTCAACAGAATCCGTACCCTACAAATGACTGACAAAAAGATGGTGGATGAAAGTGAAGAAGATGAATTTATCGCTATCGTCAACTATTCTATCATCGGACTTATTCAGCTTGAAAAAGGTCTTTCTAATGATTTCAATGAAAATAACGAAGAAATCCTGAGTCTTTATGACAAGTATTCCGCCGAAGCTAAGGCATTAATGGAAAGAAAGAACCATGATTATGGAGAAGCATGGAGAGATATGAGAATTTCTTCCATTACAGATCTTATTTATCAAAAAGTTTTAAGAACTAAACAAATTGAAGATAATCAGGGGAAAACAATTGTTTCAGAAGGTTTGGATGCCAATTATTTTGACATGCTGAATTATGCTGTTTTCTGTCTGATCAAATTCTCAGAACAAGAAAAGAATTTCGAACCTAAAACTATTTAATATGATCAAAGGTATACTTCGCTTTATTATTGCTGTTATTTTTATTCTATCAGGATTTGTAAAGGCAGTGGATCTCGTTGGCTTTTCCTTTAAAATGGAAGAATACTTCTCCCCTGCAGTTTTTAATATGCCGTTTTTTGAAAAATTTGCTTTGCTGTTTTCAATCATTGTGGTCGTATTAGAACTTTTCCTGGGATTTATGCTTTTACTCAAAATAAAGCTTAAATTCACTCTTTCAGCATTAATTGCGCTTTGTATATTCTTTGGCTTTTTAACCTTTTATTCGGCCTATTATAACGTAGTGACTGATTGTGGGTGCTTTGGTGATGCTATCAAATTCACTCCCTGGCAAAGTTTCTTTAAGGATGTGATCCTGTTATTAGGATTGATCATTCTGTTCGCTTTATACAGAAAGGAATTTATTAAAAACAATACAAAAGAATCAACCGGTAAATTAAAGTTTGGGATCTTGGGAATCTTTTCCCTGATTATGATTTATATTATGGCTCAAGGTATTATGCATGAGCCTATGATTGATTTCCGGGATTATAAGATAGGAACTGATATCGCCGGAGAAAAAGAAAAAATCAATAAAAACCCTTCTGAATATAAGACTTTTTATTCTCTTAAAAATCAAAAGACAGGTGAAGTTCTGAAAGTCAACCAGGATGATTATATCAAAGAAACCAAATATTGGGAAGATGGATCTCCATGGAAAATTGAGGAAGGAAAAAATGAATCCAAGATTATCAAGGAAGGCTATAAGTCTGAAATCGTTAAATTTAAAATAGAAGATCCTACAGGGAATGATCTTACAGATACAATTATTAAAGCTCCAAAAGCCATATTAGTGTTCTCCTATCATCCGAAGGATGTCTCTTCAGAATTGATTCAAAGAATTGAAGCTAAAGTAAACACTCAAAAAGATGCTGTCATTTATGGTGTTTCTACAGATCCTAATACCTTTAAAACTATTAAAAATGCTATGATGGACGGAACAGCCATTAAGACCATAGCCAGAAGCAACCCTTTTGTACTGATATTGCAAAACGGGAAAATTGTAGACAAACAACCTTCAAAAGACTATATCAAATAATACTGATGAATGACTAAAGATATCAATGGTGTGATCATCAGTAAAAAACTTTAAACACTAAACATTAAATCAAGACATGCAAAAATCAAATAAACCAATCGCGGGCTATCATTTATTAATGATTCTTTCTTCTGTAGACGGAGAATTTGCCCCCGAAGAAGGACTCGTTGTTCAACAATATTTAGCTGATGAATTTCCATTCAAAATGAATCTGGATAACGAGCTGGAAACTATTGCCCTGCTTCAGCCAGAAGAATGGAAGGATCATTTTGAGTTTCATGCCCGTTGTTTCTACGATGACTCTACGGAAAAAGAGCGTGAAAACTTCATAAAATTTGCTAAAACACTAATAAAAGCAGATCATAAAGTAACTGATGAGGAGCATACTTTCTACAAGCTTCTAAAAAACATGTGGAAGCTGAACTAGCACATGGCTATAAATGAAATTTATAAAAAGTTAATCAACAATTTTAGATAAAAATATGAGAAGAAAAATAGTTGCAGGAAACTGGAAAATGAACAAAAATGTAATTGATGCTCAGCAATTAATGATCCAATTACTAAGCTATAAAAACAGTCATACTACAAACTGTGAGGTATGGATTGCCCCTCCCTCTTTGTATTTAATGATGGCTAAAGATATCTTCGAAAAAGATGAAATCGGAGTATTTTCTCAGGATATGAGTGAGCATGAAAGCGGTGCTTATACGGGAGAGATCTCGGCAGATATGCTGGAATCCATTGATGTAACCGGTTCACTGATCGGACATTCTGAAAGAAGACAATATCACGGTGAAACAGATTCTCACTGTAATAGAAAAATTAAATTAGCTCTTGATAAGGGATTAATTCCGGTATACTGTAACGGAGAAACTTTAGAGCAAAGAAAAGCCGGACAGCATTTTGAGGTTGTAAAAAACCAGACTGAAGTTGCTTTATTTACACTTTCTGCTGAAGAAATTAAAAAAGTGGTTATTGCTTATGAACCAGTTTGGGCAATTGGAACTGGGGAAACAGCAAGTCCTGAACAGGCTCAGGAAATACATGCACATATCAGAAGTATTATCGCTGCAAAATATGGACAGGAAGTAGCTGATGAAGTTTCCATTCTTTATGGAGGTTCTGTAAAGCCAGATAATGCAAAAGAAATTTTCTCCCAGCCAGATATCGACGGTGGTCTGATAGGCGGAGCTGCCTTGAAATTAGATGATTTTTCTAAAATTATTGAGGCTTTTAACTAAGAGATAAGTTATCTTAGGCAATGGACTAAAGTTCTATTGAAGATATATTATAAAATACAAAACGGCGGAATTTTCATTCCGCCGTTTTCTTTTAAAAAATCTAATTATTGAATATCGACAACATACATCGTTCCTTTATCTACTTTTCCTGTTTTAGGAAGAATTTTCGCTTTCGGATTTCCATTTCCATCATCTACAACACCAAAATCATCATCATTGAAAACAGCCAGTTTATTTCCTCCCAAATAAACAATCCCCTCAAACTTATCATGCTCGTAACCCAATTTTGCTACCAGATCAACCGCCAACGTTTTAGAGACAGGCTTCAGCCCCGCCGCTGCAATTTCTGCCCAGGTAGACTGTTCTAAAGCCTTATCATTAATTTTCAATCCATCAACTGCCGCAGGATCTGTTCCACTGACATCAGAAGCTCCTGAGAGATTAATTCTATATACTTTTTTAAGCCCTCCCTCTGAACCAAATTTGCCATCTCTTTCAATGACTAAAAATTCTGTATTGCTGATTGGGGTAATCTCACAAACTGAATCGGAAGCTCCGCCATCTTGTTTATACAAATACTGTTTTGTCTGTCCTGTAGTAATATCAAACGTTACAATTCTAGTTAATGTTGTATTAGTAGCCAAAACCTTTGTAGGAACATACATGGTCGATTGTATGGTGCCCACCAGCATTTTCCCATCCGGGGTCATACACATTCCTTCCATTCCTCTGTTCGGTCTTCTTTTTGCGAAAACAGCAGGAAGTTTTCTATTTCCTGTGTTCACACCGATCGGGCTGATGCGTTCCATTTCAACTCCATCTGCATTATAATGTACAATGTGAGGACCATACTCATCAGACACCCAGAATGTTCCATCCGGTGCGGCAACAATACTCTCACTATCTAAGCCGTATTTATCAGTCCCTAAAGGGTTTCCGTTGGCACCATAAGCAATTTCACCGGTACTGCCCATGCCCACTGGGTTAGGAAGACCTGTAATCGGCTGACCTGAAGGATTTTTAAGCTTGATATATTTTAGAACTTCAATATTTCCTTCAGCATTGATCTTAAAATGCATAATCGTAGGGGTAAAATCAGGAACAAGGAATTTAATTCCATTCAAATAAGCAGTATTGGGACCACGGTCTGTGATCACATAAAATTCTCCTTTTCTGGTAGGATGTGCGGTTGCCCCGGAACCGAAGCCACCATTGATAACCGCTACTCCATTCACTGTAGCTAAAGTGGTGAAAGGAAATTCCTGCGGAAGCTTGGAATAATTGACATCCTGATTGTTTACCGTGTCATCATTGTTGCAACTCCATAAAGCCATAAGGGCAAAAGAAGAGAAAAGAAGTTTTTTCATGGTTACTTTTTATGGTTGCGAAAGTAAAGAGAGCATGTGAACTGATCTTGAATGGAATAACAATTGTATCTTAATTTTGTAAAAACTTTCTCATCTCTGATCATGTTTTTCTCCCGCAGATCAGGCAAATTTTATAAATTTTCATCTACGATAAAAATCCTTGCGCCTTGAAAACATCAACCTTTCAATTTTTTTGCACCTTTGCGATTAACCATTCTATTTATTAACGCAAAGATCTATAATATCGCTGTAGAATTCAAGTTAGCAAAGAGGAGCTTCGCTTATGAAGCTGATGCCTCTGGGTTTAGATTCTTCATTCCGCTATGCTACATTCTGAATGACAGGTTGAAACGAAAAGATTATCTCTTCCCTTTGTTAAGTGAAACGCTTTTGCGCCTTAAAAACATAGCACTTTTAATTAACCATTATAAAACCATTACATTATTTTCAAAAAAGAAAAGCGCACCTGTTGGGTGCGCTTTCGTTTGTATGGTATAAAAGAATATTACTTCTTCTCTTTAGACCTTTGTAAAACCTCATCTACCATTCCGTAGTTTTTAGCCTCTTCAGAAGTCATCCAGTAATCTCTGTCAGAAGATTTCTCAACCCACTCGTAAGTTTGTCCTGAATGCTCAGCAATAATATCATAAAGCTCCTGCTTTAATTTTAACATCTCTCTTAAGTTGATCTCCATATCAGAAGCAACACCTTGTGCACCTCCGGACGGCTGGTGAATCATTACTCTCGAGTGTTTAAGTGCAGAACGCTTTCCTTTTTCTCCTGCAACCAATAATACTGCTCCCATTGAAGCTGCAATACCTGTACAGATTGTTGCTACATCAGGCTTAATGATCTGCATGGTATCATAAATTCCTAAACCTGCATATACACTACCCCCTGGAGAGTTGATGTAAATCTGAATATCTTTTGAAGGATCTGCACTTTCTAAGAATAAAAGCTGTGCAGTAACAATATTGGCCACCTGGTCATCGATTCCTGTTCCAAGGAAAATAATTCTGTCCATCATCAAACGGGAAAAAACGTCCATCTGAGCAACGTTTAATCTTCTTTCCTCCATGATATATGGCGTAAGATTAGTTGGACCATACATTCCCATATACTGGTCGGTAACCAAACCGCTGTTTCCTAAATGCTTTACAGAGAAATCTCTGAATTCTTTTTTAATGTCCATATTTCTATTCGTATTATTTTAAATTTAAGTAAAGTTTAAATTACAACTTTTATTCCTAAAATTTTATAGGACTTTTTGTCACAGGAGACCATCCTAGCTTTTCAATAATTTGTTTTGAAAACTCATTAAGCATCATGATTTTCCTGATCGACTCAAAATATTTCTCCTGATCCGTATCGCGGTAATCTTCAAACTCGGCAGTGGTCTTTTTAATGATGAAATGAATATAATAATATTTATGGATTAAAATATTATGCTCCACCTCATCAGCAATATGGTCTCCCATATTAGGCGGAAATATATTTCTGGTAGCCCAATCACTTAATTCATTGGGATGCATTAGTGCATCAGCAACTTTGGAAGTAATGTCAGCATCCATCAAGGTAATAAAAAAGCTCCCGGCACGAAGCTCATCATGTTCAATTCCTTCTCTGATATTATTTATAATCTTCTGATTGGTTTCTATCTGGAATTCATATTGCTCTTCTTCAAAATGATGTAATATTTCTTCAATAACTGTGATTTCGTATTTTTCCTCTTTCTCATTTTTCCGATGCAGTACCACATCTCCAAACATCAGCATCGTATCAATCAGTTTATTTTCCTGATGGAAAATATTAAACTGAATAGAATCCACTTCCATTTCCGGCTTTGGAACAACTTCCAGTTTAGGAGTTTTATTATTCTCCTTCTGTTGCTGAACGTGCTGGGTCTGGTTTTGCGTAATCTGTTTCTGTATATCCAGCTCATTGAACAAACTCTGTTCAGAAAGTCCGAATTTGTTAGAAACTTCTTTTAAATAAACTTCTCTTTTAAGGGCATTTTGAACAAATCCTACCGATTTTACAATATTACGGATAGCTTCAGCTTTCTTAATAGGATCATTCCCGGCTTCTTTTAAAAGGATTTCTGCCTTAAAATCAATAAAATCCATCGCTTCATTTTCGATGAATTTCTCTACATAATCCTGAGGATGTTTTCGGGCAAAAGAATCGGGGTCATCTCCTTCCGGGAACAGAAGAACACGAATGTTCATACCCTCTGTGAGCAGCATGTCAATACTTCGGAAACTGGCTTTAATTCCAGCGTTATCTCCATCAAAGAGAATCGTCACATTTTCCGTCAATCTTTTGATCAGCTTAATCTGTTCTGTAGTCAGAGACGTTCCCGAACTGGCCACTACATTTTCTATTCCCGACATATGGAGTGAAATCACATCCATATAACCTTCTACCAAAAGGCAGACATTTTTTCTTGAAATAGCCTGCTTACTCTGGTTTAGCCCGTAAAGAACATTAGATTTATGATAGATTTCTGTTTCCGGAGAATTGAGATACTTGGCCGTTTTGACATTATTCTTAAGAATCCTGGCACCAAACCCCAGTACTCTTCCTGAAAAACTATGAATAGGGAAAATAACTCTTTCCCGGAAGCGGTCAATTCCATTCGGTGCATTTTCAGGAAAAATTGAAAGTCCCGATTTTTCTAAAACCTCTTTAGCATATCCCTTTTCCAGGGCATAGGCTGTAAATGCGTTTTTCTGCTCGGGAGAGTATCCCAGCTGGAATTTCCTGATGATATCATCCTTCAACTCACGCTCTTTGAAGTAAGCTAAACCAATTGATTTTCCCTCTTCTGCTTCCCAAAGAAAGTTTTGAAAATAATCATTCGCAACCTCATGAATTTTATACAAAAGATCCCGTTCAGATTGAGCATTTTTTGCTTCTTCAGAGAATTCACGTTTGTCTTCTTCGATTTCAATCCCGTATTTCTTTGCAGCATGACGAAGTGCTTCCGGATATGTGAAATTTTCGATCTCCATCAGGAAAGAAATAGCAGTCCCACCTTTTCCTGTGGAGAAATCTTTCCAGATCTGCTTACTTGGCGATACTACAAAACTGGGAGATTTTTCTTCATGAAAGGGACTGAGCCCTTTGTAATTAGACCCTGCCCGCTTCAACTGCACATATTCACCCACAATCTCTTCTACCCTGATCGTGGAGAATATTTTATCTATGGTCTGTTTAGAAATCATGGTGTAAAAATAAGGAAATTTATAGAGAAGTTAGATATCGGAACTTAGATGTTGGATTAAGTTCAGCCGAAAATCCAATCTTAAATCCAGCGATGAACCGTTCACTCTCATCAACAGCTTTCAAACCATGAAACTCATAAACTTCCCCAGATCAAAACACCTCAAAAATTCTTACTTTTGCAACAAATTACTTTTATGCAATTCAATATAAAAAGCATCGAAGACTGGCAAGGAATAGTAGATCAGGTCATTCCTCAGCTTCAACATAATATCCTTCTTTTAAAAGGAAATCTGGGAGCCGGGAAAACTACATTCACCCAATTTCTACTTAAAAAATTAGGCAGTGAGGATGAAGTCAGCTCCCCAACCTATTCCATTGTCAATGAATATAATACTCCCCAAGGAAAAATATACCACTTCGACCTGTATCGGTTAAAAAATATTGAAGAGGTCTATGACATCGGAATTGAAGAATACCTGGACAATGCCTTCCTTTGTATTATAGAATGGCCGGAAGTTTACGAGGAAGATCTGTATGGTTTAAATTACCATACAATGAGCATTATCAATACCGGAGAAAGCAGAGAAATCTCATTCGAGTAAATTATTATGTATCTTTGCTTATAAATTCAATTGTAAAACAACTATCTGTAAGACATAATTAGTGTAAAGAATGAGTACTACAAATATTTTCACTCCTTTTACTGAAGAAGAATTGATGCCGAAAGAGGAAAAACTGGAAGTTATAAAAAAAGGAAAACAGTTTAGCATTGGTATTCCTAAAGAAACCTGTCTTCATGAAAGAAGAACCTGCATCACCCCTGATGCTGTACAGGTATTAGTAGAGCACGGTCATGAAATCATCATTGAATCGGGAGCCGGAGAAGGTTCTTTTTTTACAGATTTACAATATTCTGAATCAGGTGCCAAAATTACCAATGATCCTAAAGAGGCATTCGGACAGGACTTAATTTTAAAAATCAACCCTCCTACTGAAGATGAAATTGAGTATATGAAACCTAATACCTATCTGGTTTCAGCTCTGCAAATCAATTTGAGGGACAAAGAATATTTCTTAAAACTTGCTGAAAGAAAAATTAATGCGATTGCATTTGAATTTATCGTTGATGAATACAAACAACTTGCATTGGTAAGATTAGTGGGTGAAATAGCAGGAACCGTTTCTATTCTGTATGCGTCTGAATTACTGGCCCTATCCAACGGACTTATGCTGGGTGGAATTACAGGAGTACGTCCTTCAGAAGTACTTATTCTCGGAGCAGGAATTGTAGGTGAATTTGCTACCAAAGCAGCTATTGGACTTGGAGCAAGCGTCAGAGTATTTGATAATTCCCTTTCAAAATTACGTAGGCTTCATACATTGGTAGACAGCAGAGTTCCTACCTCTATCATCGATCCTAAAGAATTAAGCAAGAGCCTAAGACGGGCCGATGTTGTTATCGGAGCCCTTCCGAGACTTAACATGCAGCCTATCGTTACTGAAGATATGGTCATGAAGATGAAAAAAGGAAGTGTCATTATTGACATCACCATTGATAATGGTAAGGTTATCGAAACTTCAGAGCTGACCACCATGGAAGAACCTTACATCATTAAGCATGGTGTGATCCACTGCGGACTTCCTAACCTGACTTCAAAAATGCCGAGAACAACCACCAAAGCAATTTCAAATTTCTTCCTTTCCTATATTTTAAATTATGATGAAGAAGGTGGTTTTGAAAATATGCTGATCCGTAAAAATGAAATGAAACAGAGCCTTTATATGTACAAAGGAAGACACACTAAAAAAATCATCTGCGATCGTTTCGGACTTACCTATCATGATATCAATCTTTTAATTTTCTAATGAAAAAACTGAAATTTTATTTAATCGGCCTTATTCCAGGGCTTATCATTGTATTCTTTATATTGAATAAAAAAGGAGCCAGCTGCACGGGATATTTACCCAACAGCAGAGTAATTGCTGAAACTCTTTCAAAGGATTTTAAGTATTCTGAGAATTTCACCACTGAAATGAATACATATAAAATTGACGAAAAATTTCTAAAGGACAGTATCATTACCAAAGGAAAAGTTGATTTTGACAGAAGCCAGGCTCAAAAAAAACCTTGTCCAGGCTATTTGTTAATCTATCCGGAAAAAAATCCAACCTATGAGATCACTTATGAAAAGTGTGAAGAAACAGTGACCTTGAACAGTCTGAAAAAACTTAGATAACAGCTTATCATTTCAATATAAAGAAACTAAAATTCCATGGAAGGCAATTACTATATGATTCATGATTATCTGATATTCATTGGAGTTTTTGCTATTTTCTTTTTTATAACGCTAAGCATCTATCTGTTCGGACAAAATAAAAAATTCAGACAGCGAAATACTAAATTAATTGAAACCAATAGGTTAATTGAACAAAGATTAAATGAAGTTCAGTTGGAACATATTGGTACCAAGCTAAATCCTCATTTATTCAAAAACATTCTGAATTCCGTTCAGTCACATGCTTACCAGACCTATATGTCATTGGATAAACTGGCGAATGTTCTGGATTACATTTTATACGAAAGCAACAATAAGTTTGTGAGTCCTAAAGAAGAACTCACCTTCGCATTGAGCCTTATTGAAATAAACAAAATAAAAATCAATCCCCTTTTTGATTTCAGAATTAAATCTAAAATAGACAAAGCCGACCCAATCTACGAAGAGAAAGTTTTTGCCCCTCTGATTTCAGTGGATCTTATTGAAAATGCATTCAAACATACTGATTTCTTAGCTCAGGACTCTTTCATTTCCATTCAGTTAGAGCTTGAAAACAGAGTCTATAAAATGAAAGTAAGCAATAAAGCTTCATTAAAAAATGTTTTGGAGAAAGAAAAAAGTGGATTTGGAAGTCAGTCTTTAGATCAAAGACTAAAAATGATTTATAATAATCATTACCAACTTCATAAAAGTTCAAAAAACGGTATCTTCACCGCTGAGTTACAAATTAATTTAGGAGAATTCTATGATAAAATGCGTTATTCTTGATGACGAATTACTGGCAATAAGCTATTTAAAACTTCTATGTGAGCAAATCGAGAATGTAGAGGTAGTAAAAGCATTTAATGATCCTAAAATTTTCCTTAATGAAATTGATAATCTCGATTGCAACGTCTGTATTCTGGATATTGAGATGTCTGGAATGACAGGCCTGCAGGTCGCTGAATTAATTTCGGGATCGAAAAAAATCATTTTTACGACAGCTTATAAAGAGTATGCCGCCGAAGCATTTGACCTCAATGTTGTTGATTATGTAAGAAAGCCTATAAAAAAAGAAAGACTGATACAGGCCTTCGACAAAGCCAAAGAGCTGGTTGCGAACTCCCAGAGAAAAGATTTTATCGAATGGAATACCAATATTGGTAAAACCATTATTTTCACAGATCAGATCGTATATATCAAGACTTCAGAAATCGACAGCCGCGATAAAGATATCATCCTCAATGACGGAACCAGTATCGTATTAAAAAATCTCAATTTTAAAAATCTTTTAGAAATGCTTCCTTCCAACGGGTTTGCCCAGGTCAATAAAAAAGAAGTCATTGCACTCTCAGCCATAAAAGTATTTTCAACTAATGAAATTATTACTACCATTCCGAATGAAGGAGATAATTTTCTTAAACTGCAAATCGGAGATACTTATAAAAGTTCATTAATGGAAATGTTTGGAAAGTAGATCTTTCAAAGGTTTCTGCTTTTATTACAAAAATCGACCGTTTCATTACACCCCACCTATTTTACTGATGCAGCCAATGTATTTTTGCATAAGAATTAAATGATTATTCATGAAACAATTTCTTTATGCCTGTGGAATTCTCATATCCGGTTTTTGCTTTTCCCAGAAATCAGTTGCGAAGGTAAAAGCATCATTTTTTGATGGAGTGGCGGCAGCCGGATATGTAGATCATGGGGCCTTTATCAATTGTACAGGGCCTAATATCAGTTTAACCTATCACAGTACCAAATTGATTCTGGGAATGCTTCCATCATTAAGAATAAAGGAAGACCAGTCCGACGGAACCCGAAACAGTGCAATTACGCCTAATTTAGGAGCTGGTCTTACTTTTATCTATAAAAAACTGGTTCTTCAAATTCCTTTGTATTATAATTCCAAAACTTCAACACAAAATGGAAGCTGGAAAATGGGCATAGGACTAGGTTATTCTTTAAAATAGATTTTTCATTACATTATTTATATCACTTATTACATTTTACGAAAAAAAATATCTACTATCCATATATTCTTTAGAAATTTACACTAAAATTACGGTATCATGAACTTGGGAAAATACAGAAATATAATTTTTTACACCGTCACTATCGCTGTTTTTTCTTGCCTGATGTACTTTTTCATTATTGAAGGGCAGACATTAGAGGTCAAGGAAAATCTTGTGGTGAAAACCAATACTGGGTCCACTTGGGAAAACTTTGTGGAGTCTTTTAAAACCAACCTTCACCATCCATTAGCACTATTATTAGCACAAATCGTTACCATTATTCTGGTAGCAAGATTATTTGGATGGATTTGCATGAAAATAAAACAGCCTACTGTTATTGGAGAGATGATCGCGGGTATTGTTCTGGGACCATCACTGGTGGGAATGTATTTTCCTGAATTTTCAGCATTTCTTTTTCCAAAAGAATCATTGGGGAATTTACAGTTTTTAAGCCAGATCGGGCTGATTCTATTCATGTACATTGTAGGAATGGAACTCGACCTGAGTGTTTTGAGAAAAAAAGCTCATGATGCAGTAGTCATCAGTCACGCCAGTATTATCATTCCCTTTGCTTTAGGAATCGGACTCTCCTATTTTGTTTACCGTGAATTCGCTCCGGAAGGCATTCAGTTTACTTCTTTTGCTTTATTCATCGCAATTTCTATGAGTATTACTGCTTTTCCGGTATTGGCAAGAATCGTTCAGGAAAGAAATCTTCAAAAAACAAAACTGGGAACCGTTGTGATTACCTGCGCAGCAGCCGATGACATTACCGCATGGTGTATTCTTGCCGCTGTTATTGCCATCGTTAAAGCAGGCTCTTTCGCGAGTTCCATTTATGTCATCCTGATGGCAATTGCTTATGTATTTTTAATGATCAAAATCGTAAGACCCTTCCTCAAAAGAATCGGAGATTTACAAGCCGGGAAAAATACGATCAATAAGCCGATGGTTGCTATATTCTTTTTGACTTTGATCCTTTCTGCTTATGCTACTGAAGTGATTGGAATTCATGCCTTATTCGGAGCATTTATGGCAGGTGCGATTATGCCTGAGAATGCTAAATTCCGCACCCTTTTTATCGACAAAGTAGAAGATGTTGCTTTGGTCCTTCTATTACCTTTATTCTTTGTATTTACCGGACTTCGTACTCAAATCGGATTATTAAACGACACGCATCTCTGGATGACTGCCGGATTCATTATCCTGACAGCTGTGGTTGGCAAATTTGCAGGGAGTGCATTAACTGCAAAATTCCTTGGTATTAACTGGAAAGAAAGTTTAACCATCGGAGCGCTTATGAACACACGGGGACTTATGGAACTCATTGTTCTGAATATTGGATATGACCTTGGTGTATTGAGTCCGGAAATATTTGCAATGCTGGTCATTATGGCACTATTTACTACTTTCATGACCGGTCCTGCGTTAGACTTCATTAATTACATTTTCAAATCCAAAAAAGATCAGGAAATAGGTCACGGTGATAACGGCTCCAAGTACCGCGTTTTGCTATCTTTTGACAATCCGGAATCCGGAAGTACATTACTGAGACTCGCTCATGATTTCACTCATAAAATGAATGGAAACAAAAGCATCACAGCCATGAATATAGCTCCCGTAGATGAAATGCATGCTTATGAAATTAATGAATATGAAAACGAACAATTTAAAAACGTTATAGAAACCTCTCATGATCTTCAGCTGGAAGTGACTACCCTATTTAAAGCCTCCACAGATATTGAAAATGATCTTACCAACATTTCCAATAAAGGAAATTATGACCTACTCCTGATCATGCTTGGAAAGTCGATGTACGAAGGAAGCTTACTGGGTAGACTATTAGGTTTTACTACTAAAATCATTAACCCTGAAAAGCTTTTAAATACGGTAAAAGGTAAAAGCTCTATTTTTAACAACTCCCCTTTTGACGATTTTACATTGCAGATTTTAGATAAGACCAATATCCCTGTTGGAATTTTGGTTGAGAAAGATTTCAAAGGGGCAGACAAAGTATTTGTTCCAATATTCAATCTCAGTGATTTTTATCTTCTTGAATATGCAAAAAGACTGATCAATAATAATAACTCTCAAATCATCATTCTGGATGTTGCCGGGCAAATCCGCAACAATATTGAAGTAAAAGAATTGATCAGAAGTATAGAACAGGTAGCTCCCAATCACATTACCTTATACAACGAAAAGAAGATCGAAAAAGAATTCCTCAATGTTCAGGATCTGATGCTCATCAGCAGTAAAAGCTGGAAAGGTCTGATCGACAGCAAAAGCCTTTGGCTTTCAGATATCCCATCGACCTTAATCATATCTAATCCATAAATTTATTTGAAATCAGGACCGGCTTAACAGCCGGTCTTTTTTATGGAATAGAATCAGTTAATCGTAATTCTACTACAAAAATGTAAGTTTAATATTTAAACCTATCAAACTATATCAATTTTTTATAGTTTTAGATAGAATTCATTTTCAAAAGAAACATATTTTTTTAGAGATAAAATACATAACATTATATTATTGATTAAAATTTAATCAATTTAAATTTTTAAAATAAAGAAAAAAAGCAAAAATATCCACAAGACCAAAATATGATAAACTTAATGTTGAAGCCAAAATATTTCACTTTTCTATAAATAATTCCACATAAGAATAATATCTTTATGGGCAAATTAAAAACCTTTCAAGTCACAGCTTTGAAAGGGCTGATGTTCTAATTAAAATTATGAGTAAAGAAAAAATGGTAGAAGCGAGTAGAACACAAATAATGAAAAACAAAATCAGGGTACCGGGGTCTGTCTTACTGATGTTCCTCTTAAGCTCATTAACTGCTAACTGTTCCAAAGAGGCAGGAAAAGACAAACACAGTCCCATGGAACTGGAACATGACAGCATACGGCCAACACTCGCCAGACAAATTGAGGCAGGCGCCTCTGAAGAATATGGCAGCTTCGATCAATACACAAAAAAAGATTTAGACGTATTAATAGAAGTTGAGAAGGCTAAAATGGATCAAAATGGATTTAAGCAGATTACAAATGAAGATTTTGTAAAAAGAATTGAAAATATATTCGGTAAAAAAATTGAAATATCTTCTTCTCAAGAATATTTGAAACTTAATCTTAAAAACAAATGCGATCAGGTATCTGATTATAAAATATTTTCTCCGGAACATCAGAATATTTATATTTCAAAAAAAGATAAAATCCTTACTTCTTTTTATCCATTGCCTGCATTTTTGGATTACAATGCTTTATTTCCTGAATTGAGAAAACTCGAAAAAACTCCTATTGAGTTTACCCGAGACGGAGACAAAATGTACGCTCAGAGATGGAAAGATATCGCTGATCTGGAAATACTGCGTAACAAAAACATCCAAACAACCATCCACAGAAACAAATACCTATTTAATGATAACAGAAGTAGCTTAAATTGGCTCGCCGTTAAAGATCAGGATTTTTTAAAAAGGCTTGTTGCTGAATTTGGCTACGACCAAGAAGAAAAAATCAATACCCTTGCATTACGTCTTTTCTTTGAAGAATATTCTGCGGAAGATGATATGTCGCTGGGAAAATTAGGCCGGATTGTATTTGTAAAAGGCTGTGACGGAAAACTTCAAATAAGGAAGGGTCTATTGAATTCTATTGAAAAAAGTACAACAGAGGACGACGACAGATATATTACTGCATTAGGAGACTATATTATCGCCTATCTTTACAAGGAAGATGACAATACATTTACTCCCAATGAAAAAGCGGAAATCGTTGCCTATATCTCGAATATAGAAGGTCCTGCCTTTCATAAGTATAAAAACGAAAGTGATAGCGCATGGGAACAAGCAGCAACTCCTTTATATTTCCTGCTCAGTAAAGACGCTATGAACCACCCTGAGGTACTTGACATCATCAAAAAAAACAATTACTTTGACTTGCAGCCTCTTAAGGAATATATTGAAAGTGGACAATTGGAGAAGGAGGCACCTCCTGCTCAAGAAAAATAAAACAGGTACCATTTAATCCATCGCTAGATCATTAAATTAAAAATCATATTCCACATTTAAAAAATATTTTATACCTTCGCCCAGTGATTACAAATAACGGAACATATTATTATAGAATTTTTAACTCAGATTTGGGATAGGGATTCTTATGAAATTATATACAACCTCGTCCTAGGACGGGGTTTTTTATTTTAAAAATTAAAAAGATGAAAATTAGTATTATTGGTGTCGGGCTAATTGGGGGTTCAATTGCATTAAAATTAAGAGAGAAAGGAGTTGCAGATTTCATATATGGTATTGACAACAGTAGCAGGCATCTTGACGAAGCATTACATTTAAAAATTATTGATGCCAAGGTTGATCTTGAATATGGAATTAAGAATTCGGATCTGGTTATTATTGCTATTCCTGTAGATGCAGCAAGAAAGGTTCTCCCTTCTGTATTGGATCTGATTTCCGAGTATCAGACTGTGATGGATGCAGGTTCTACCAAAGCGGGCATTGTCAACGGAGTTAAAGAACATCCAAAGCGCTCAAGATTTGTGGCATTCCACCCCATGTGGGGTACTGAAAACAGCGGACCTAAATCTGCCATTGCGGAAAGTTTTTCAGGTAAGGCAGGTGTTATCTGTAATAAAGAAGAATCTGCAGCCGATGCTTTAAGCCTTGTTGAAACAATCGTTAAAAGTCTGGACATGCATTTAATTTATATGGATGCAAATGATCATGACGTACACACTGCCTACATCTCCCATATCTCTCATATCACCTCTTATGCTCTTGCCAACACAGTTTTGGAAAAAGAACGTGAAGAAGATACCATCTTTCAGCTGGCAAGTTCCGGTTTCTCAAGTACCGTACGATTGGCAAAGTCACATCCGGAAATGTGGGTTCCTATTTTCAAACAGAATAAAGAAAACGTTCTGGATGTCCTGAATGAGCATATTTCCCAGCTTCGAAAGTTTAAAGCAGCACTAGAAAAAGAAAATTACGAATACTTAACGGAGTTGATCTCTAATGCTAATAAAATAAGAGGAATACTTGATAAGTAATCCTCTTATTGAATATTTTTTTATCATTTCGATGAAGGAGAAATCTCTTAAGAACTTTAATGATTGATAGTACCTTTTCTTTTGTCTTAAAACAAAAATTTAAGATTGGAAACTACGGCTAAAATGAATACTGTTCTCTAAAATTTCTAAAACTCGTACAGATTTAAAGTATATGTATTATTAACTTTTCTACCCGCACTCAGACAGTAGAGTTTTCTTAAGGCTCACACCATTCATTTTCTTAACGCCTACGTTTCCTGGGTCGCTATTAAAAATCTTTGATTTTTTTTAAGTTTATGTGTACTTATTATGCAGTCTGTATTAAACTTAAAATAACTAAAGTGTTAAAAACTTTTGTGACTTTTGTGGTTTGATAAACTATGTTTAGATTCTTCACTTTACATTCGCTTCGTTCTGAATGACAAGGGTGTTAAACAAATCACATAATAAAAATCAATTTTTCTTAGCACTCCGGAACATTTACCGCAATAGCCAACCCTCCTTCTGAAGTTTCCTTGAACCGGTCACTCATAGACTGTGCCGTTTCCCACATGGTTTGGATCACTTCATCTAAAGTCACTTTAGCTTTTGCAGGGTCACTTTCCAGTGCAATATTTGCGGCAGTAATCGCCTTTATCGCCCCCATTGTATTTCTTTCAATACATGGAATCTGCACCAATCCTTTGATAGGATCACAAGTTAAGCCTAAATGATGCTCCATCGCAATTTCAGCAGCCATTAAGACCTGTCCTACACTTCCGCCTAGAATCTCTGTTAAACCTGCTGCTGCCATAGCGGATGAAACCCCTACTTCAGCCTGACATCCACCCATCGCTGCAGAAATTGTTGCATTCTTTTTAAAAAGTGTTCCTATTTCTCCGGCCACTAATAAAAATCTTACGATATCATCCTCACTTGTAAAAGGTGTAAATGCCTGAGCATACATTAAAACAGCTGGAATAACCCCACTCGCTCCGTTTGTAGGAGCCGTAATGATTCTTCCGAAACTTGCATTTTCTTCGTTTACCGCCAGTGCAAAACAAGCAATCCATTTGTTGATATTGGTAAAGTTCTCTTCAGCATCTACCACCATCTGGAACCACTCGTCAATATTTTTGTATACTTTATCTCCTAAGAGTTTTCTATTGATTCCGGCTGCTCTTCTGGTAACATTTAAACCACCCGGCAGGATCCCTTCTTTATTGACCCCTTTATAAATACATTCTTTGATCTGTTGCCAGATGTATAAAGCCTGTTGTTTGGTTTCTTCCTGAGTTCTCCAGCTTTCTTCATTAATCAAGACCAAGTCTGAAAATTTTTCAAATCCCAATTTTTGACAATATTTCACAATATCAGAACCGTGATGACAAGGATACAATGTTCTGACACAATGTTTTTCTATGGAATTTTTTTCCTGACTTGCAATAAACCCGCCTCCTACAGAATAAAAATCCTGAACAAGCTCGGTTCCATCTTCAAAAACAGCTCTAAAGATCATTCCATTAGGATGGAAATCAAGAGATTTTTGCATATTTAAAACCAAATGATACCCGTAGATAAAAGGAATTTCTTTTTCTCCACCCAGGTTAATAATCTGGTCATTTTTTATTTTGTCTATTTTCTCATCAATTTTTGATGTATTGATGGTTGTGAAGTCTTCACCATTCAGCCCAAGCATCCCGGCAATATCTGTTCCGTGTCCAATTCCGGTTTTTGCCAAAGAACCGAAAAACTCAAGGAAAACTTCTTTCACTTCTGCGATTGATCTTTCCCTTTTTATAATTCTAATAAATGCAGAAGCTGCATTCCAAGGCCCCATAGTGTGTGAACTGGAAGGACCTATACCCACTTTAATAATCTCAAATACTGATATTGATTCCATAAAAGATTCATCATTTTTCCTCAAAACAAAGATACGTGATAAATCTTTATGATATTCGCCTTTCTGATACGGTTTAATAATTATTTAAGCAATTACCACCTCAAACTTTCTTCATGTTGAGAAATATCAAGCCCCACACTCTCGGATTCTTCAGAAACCCTTAAAGTGATCATACAATCTGTTATTTTATATAAAAGTAATGACCCCAGAAAAGCAAATGCAGAAACCAGCAACAAAGCCATCATATGATGAGCAAATACCTCAAATCCTCCATGGAGAAGACTCGCCTTTTCACCATGCGCAAATATGGCAGTTAAAATCATTCCCATAATCCCACCTACCCCATGACAGGCGAAAACATCCAGGGTATCATCAATCTTTTTAAGCTTCTTCCAGTTCATCATAACGTTAGAAACAATTGCCGAAATAAAACCAATAAAAAGACTTTCAGGAATAGAGACAAAACCACATCCCGGGGTAATAGCTACCAATCCTACGACTGCCCCTATACATGCACCCAATGCCGAAACACTTCTTCCGTTGATTCTGTCAAAAAGTATCCAGGTCATCATGGCTGAGGCTGAAGCGATAGTCGTTGTCCCAAATGCAGTAGCAGCAGTAGCATTTGCGCTTAAAGCAGATCCGGCATTGAAGCCAAACCACCCAAACCAAAGCATTCCTGTTCCCAAAAGAACAAAAGGAATATTAGAAGGTTCATGATGCGGATTTTTCCTTTTCCCTACAACTAAAGCACCCGCCAGAGCAGCAAACCCTGCACTCATATGAACCACTGTCCCACCTGCAAAATCCTTTACTCCAAAGTATTTATTTAGTAGACCATCCGGATGCCAGACCATATGACAAAGGGGAGTATAAATAAAAATACTAAAAAGGATCATGAATAACAGATAAGAAATAAACCGTACCCTTTCTGCGAATGAACCTGTAATCAACGCAGGGGTAATCACAGCAAATTTCATCTGAAAAAGGGCAAACAAAACAAAAGGTATGGTAGAAGCCATAACTTTATGCGGCAGAACGCCAACATGACTAAAAAAAGGATAACTGAAAGGATTTCCTATAATCCCATAATGTGTGCCATTCATTTCAAATCCCAGTGACTCACCGAATGATAAAGAAAAGCCAATCACAACCCACACGATAGAAATTACTCCTAAAGCAATAAAGCTCTGTAACATGGTAGAAATAACATTTTTCTTTCCTACCATTCCGCCATAGAAAAATGATAAGCCGGGAGTCATTAGTAGCACAAGCCCGGCAGCAGCCAAAATCCAAGCCACATCTGAACCAACGATATTATTTTCATTTAAAAACTCACCGGAATCAGGTATATCAGTAGTGGGTGTCCAGAATAAACCTCCAATAGCCACAACTGATATTACAATAAAGGAAACGATCCATTTCAATCCTATTTTCATAAAATTTAATTTTAACCCTATCAAAAATAGGCATAAATTTCATAAAAACATATATTTTAAAACCAAACCCTATTAATTTTCAATACACATCTAAAATAAAAATATTTTATTTAAATATTTCACCTAATAATTTAGAAACTTCTTTATATTTCGTCGCCGGGAAAAGATGAGTCCCACCTTTAATAATATAGTCAGGCTTTGAATTTTTAATTGGAAAAACAACATCACGATCCCCTAATATCTGAATCACTCCCGGAGTTTCTTCAAACTTCCAGTCAGAGATCTGTTCAATAGACCATTTTAAGTAATATGGATCTTTCACCCTGAAATATTGTAAAACTTTCGGATTTTTAGGATCAAAAAACTTTCTCATGACCGAATATACTCTGGTATTCTTTTCATTAAAAAAGCGTTCTGGTAATAGTTTAGGAATTCTTGTAATCTGTCCGGTTCTGATCAACCGGGATTTTTCTCTGTCAGATTTTATACTGCCCATGATCACAACCTTCTCTGCGTGTTTTACCGCATTGATTTCCTGTACCATAATCCCTCCAAAGGAATATCCGAGAAGACAAAAAGGTTCGGAATCATCAATTTTCGCAGCCATTCTTTCAATATACTGAGAAAAAGATTCATTTCTTTCAGGAATCAGCCAGTCGATAAAAACAGGTTCAAGGTGAGCTGGAAACTCTAATTTTTCCAGTACTTTAAAATCTGCACCTAATCCACTTACAATATAGATTTTCATATGGCTAAAATAAAAAATATGGACAACTATTGAAAGCTGTCCATATCCTAATTTATTGTTAAAGTAGTCTCTTTTTATTTTTTCTTGACAGGAACCCTGTTTTCGTTATCTAATTTTTCAGTAGACACTCTGAACTGAATGTCCATTTCGTCTTTAATAAAATAATCTTTTAATGAAGATTGATAGAATACTTTAAAGTCTCTTCTGTTCAATGAGAATTTAGCCGATTCAACAACTACTGTAAATTGCGTTACGTATACATTAGCCGGAAAAGTAATTGTTTTTCTAACTCCTTTTATGGTAAGGTCACCATATACTGTTGAATTATACTCACTGTTTGCTAAAGGTATAATTTTAGTCAAATGAAATTTCGCGATCGGAAATTTTTTAACTTCAAAGAAATTGGTGCTTTTAAGATCATTGGTTAATTTGATCTGATCTTCGTCAGATACATCTCCAGCCATCAGACTTCTCATATCTATTACAAATTCACCGTCTACCAAAACCGTTTTATCAAAATTGAACTTTCCGCTTTTCAGCTTTATGGTACCTGAATGGGATGATGCTACCGTTTTTACAACCTTGTATCCCCACCATCTGATTTCGGAAGAAGTAACTTTGGAGACTTTATCAAATTTTCTTTGAGCAAAAACAAATGATATGCTCGCACACATCATAGCAAACAATAGTAATCTTTTCATTCTTTTTTATTTACAATTCAACAAAAATAAAAAAAAGTGTAGAACTTCTACACTTTTAACAATCTTTTTTTGATTAAATTATTTAGCAGTCACTTTTACAAGCATATCGATATCATCTTTCACAAAAACATCCTGCATTGTAGATTTGTAAGCAACATCAAATTTTTGTCTGTCGAAAGAGAATTTATTAGATACCAAACTCACTACTCCTTTACTATAAGCAATTTTTGCAGGGAAAGAAATACTGTTGGTTTTTCCTTTTACCGTAAGATCTCCCGTTACTACATAGTTATACACTTTATCATTGTTTTTCTTTACAGAAGTAATTTTAAAAGCAGCAGTAGGATACTTTTCCACTTCAAAGAAATCCCCGTTTTTAAGGTGACCGTTTAGTTTTGTCTGATACTCTCCTGACAGATCTGTTGAGTTGATAGAAGTCATATCAAGAACGAAAGCCCCACCTGCAACCTCATTTCCTTTCATTACTAAGTTTCCTGACTTTACTTTTACAGTACCGTCATGAGAACTTGCTTCAGACTTTGCTACTTTATACCCCCACCAGTGAACATCAGATGCTACTACTTTTTTTGATTGCCCGAAAGCCAAACCACCAGCCAAAACTGCTAATAATAATATTTTTTTCATTGAATAAAAGTTATTTAATTGTTTATTTAACAATACAAATGTAATTAACTTATCTGATAGATTTTATTGATGTACATCAATAAAAGTAATTATTTTCATGAATAATATCAGTCCAAAAAAAACTCCGGAAATTCCGGAGTTCAATTTTTTATTGGTAATAAGCTGTATAGAGCACAACTCCATGCAAGCCTGTAAGGTTATTTTTAATCAAATAGATCGGAATATCTTTTAACATATCCTCCATTTTATCACTGATTCTAAATTTTTCATAGAATTTAGCTTTATCCATATAATCATTCAACATCTGAGGAATATCTCCGGAAATCAACAATCCACCGGTAGCCTTAAGCTTCAATGTCAGGTTATTGGCTTCTCTGGCAAGAAATTCCAGGAAGGTGTCCAAAGTAATCTTACAAATAAGCACATCATCCTCTACTGCAGCTTTATAAATCTCCTGCGTAAAGTTTCCGTTAGCCAATCGCTCTGCCAGCCATTCGGGTTCCGGATGTCTTTTTACATCTCTCAGGAATCTGTAAATATTAAACAATCCTGTTTTTGAAAGAACATTCTCCCAACTTACAATTCCATAAATATTATTTAAAAATTGATAGAATTCTACTTCTACATTGGTTCGTGGTGAAAATTCAGAATGCCCGCCTTCTGTTGCAAAAGGTCTTAGACAGCTTCCATCAAAGAAATATCCAGCTTCTCCTAATCCGTTTCCTGGTGCTAAAATAGCCACATTTCCTTTTTCTAAATGCCCACTTGTATAAATAGCATCTAAATCACTATCCTCAAGAAGTCCCATTCCGTAAGCGGAAGCTTCAAGGTCATTAAGCATCTCTACTTTCTCAAACCCGAAATCTTTTTTAATTTCTTCTACTACCAGATTCCAACCTAGTCTCACAGGATTACTTCTTCCATCAAGTACAGGTCCCGGAACTGCCATTCCCAAACGTTTGGTATTCTCCAATTGGTTTTCCTGAATAAATTTTTTCAGAATTTCAGAGAAAGAGGAATGTTCCTTTGTAGCGTATGTTTTTTGAATTTTTATATCAAGACCTCCGTTACCAGATACATAGTAACCTAGTGTAGTAATATCTTCACGTAAGTTTGCCCCAATGATGGAAACATCATTATTATTACTGTCTTTTACACCCGGCAAATAAAGGGGAAATTTTGGATTTAAGTTCATAATCACAAATTTTATCAAATATAATAATAGTTTTCGAAAATTCTGTACGCTAATAAAAAACCTTTTCAAAAAAATGAAAAGGTTTTGGTTAATAATTGTTTATATATAGATCTAACTACTTTCCTAATGGAATGTTGTAAGAAAATCCGACACCAATGTTACCCACATTGTAGTCCTGATTTACTAAATCACCTTTACTTCCCGTAAATACCTTCTGATATTGAACGAAGAAATTCCAGTCTCTGTTGTGGTATCCTATTTCAGGTTTAATATAGAATCCTCCGTTAGGTCTGTCAACCGAAGTATTGGAAGCTACTTTATTATCCCCTACCAAGAAACCATAACCCAGGTCTGTTCCGAAATAGAACCCTGTTTGTTTAGGATATATCCTGATTAACGCCGCAACAGGAATTACTCCTACGTCGTTATTCTTATATCCATTGTTTTCTTTACTAAAATAGTGGGTATACCCTGTCGCAATACCTAATCCTACTCCAGGAGTAATCAGATTCTGATAAGCAACATCTACCCCTACAGCGGCAGAAAGGTTGTCTGCAGGAACAGCCAAACCAACATTCGCCCCTACTTTAAGCATATTGTTCATTTGTGAGCTCTGTGCACTTAATACACCTGCTGTTAAAATTCCAGCTAGTAAAACTACTTGTTTAAACATTTTCATAATTTCTGATCTTAAAAATTTTACTACTCATGATGATGTAAAAATCATGCCAAGGAAGTGGTTTCCGATGATTTTAACACCTGTAAAAATCACAAACCAATGAAAATCAAATAGTTAATTTTTGTTAAAATTTAAATAAATGTTTAATTAAAAATATAACAATAGAATCGGATCCGGATTTTAAATTTTAATACGTTCAAGGGTTTCACTGAAAATAAGACGAGGAAACTTTAGTCGTCCAGCTACATAAAAAAGATACTACCTTTCCAGGGGTAGTATCTTTTATCATTTTAAGATTCAGTAGAAACCTTAAGCAGTGATCTGCTTTTTCTCTTCTTCTTTTTTATCTAATTTTTCACTCACTTTCTTTACGATGTATTCGATAACCAGTGGTGCAACAATAGCAATGATTGCTTTAAGAATTCTTGATTTCATATTTATTCATTTTGATTAATAATTACAATTTTTAAGCCATTTATCAAATCAGGTCTGTTCATCTTGATTCTGGTAATTTTGAAAAGCCTCCTTTAAGCTCGCCCGAATTCTCCTCTTAAGCCGCTCCGGTTTTAAAACAGTAATAAACTCTCCTAATCCCAATATCATCCTTTCTAACTCGAAATTAAGCTGTACACATATTTTAAAAGTTGTTCCATTCTCGTCTTCATCTATAACCACCTGTGAATGATGAAAAGGCTTTGTTTTCACATAAGGAGCGTGTTTAGGATTCATTTTAAAAACAACATTCTGAGGACGCTGACCATCCGAAACAGTAACACCAATCACTTCTCCAAAATACCGGTCAGAATCAAATTCTTTATCAATATAAGTTATCTTCTCTTCAACAGAAATATGCTCCATTCTGTCGAGTGCCAGATTATACATCTTATTATTAAACCAGCAGATAAGAAACCAACGGTTATTGTATTCTTTCAGTAATTGAGGGTGCACCGTATAATAACCGGATTCTGTTGCTTTGAAACTTTTATAGAGAATCTTTAATACCTTCCTGTTTAAAATGCTTTCATACAAGATATCGATATGTTCCAACCCTTTCAACTGTTCATTTTTATCGAGATGAATAATCGATTTTTGATTGGTAGAATGAATAGAATCTTCCAGCTTCTGAATTACTCCATTCATCTCTTTAAACATCGAAAAATCTTTAAACTGTTTCAGGATCTGAATCGCATTATTCATCGCCTTCAGATCATTTTCATTGACAGAAATGTTATGAATACTGTATTCCGGGTCACTGTATCGGTAATATTTTCTTTCATACACTTCTATAGGTGCTTCATAGCCAAATTTTTCACTGCGCATATTCTGAAGATCCAGCTGTACCGTTCTCTTACTTACAAAAGACTCTTTTCCTTCAAATTCAAATAATGCTTCAGAACACTCATCTATTAAGTCTTCCAGGGTATACTTCCGGTATTTATTTTTAAGACATTTATCTAAAGTCTTATATCGAATCAGAGCATTTTTATTGGATGACATATATTTTGTGTTTACTTTGTGAATTGGTTAATCGCAAAGGCGCAATTTTATTTAAGCTCATTGTTTTTAAGGCGCAAGGATTTTAGCTTCGATACAATTTACATCCGGTCAAATTATTGAAAACCTTTGTTTTCCTTACAACTTGAAAACGGTTTAACCACATAAAAACGTGTCGTTGCGATTAACTAAGACTATTTCTTTCTTAACGCCTCCCCTTCAAAAACAATTCCATCCCATCCAAATTCTATAAAATTCCTGATATTCTGATGATCAGTACCTTCAGGGTTCTTAAGAACATCTTCTCTGTAAAATTCTCCGAACAGACTTAACACCTCTTCTTTTGACAAATTATTTAATTGTGCAAAACTGAATACTTTACAGGATCCGTTATTCTGATCAGCTTCATTCACTGTATTTCCATTTTTAAATTTTGTCGGAGTAAAGTCATAATGTTCATCAATATAGGTAATAACTTCTTTGAATTGAATTGTTTCGGGTGAGCTTTTTAATTGGTCTAGTAACATGTATTTATTTTTTTAAGGCTGAATTCTAAAATTGCTAAATCGCAAATTTGTCGTGCAACTTTTCAACAGTTTAACGGTTTTACGATTTAACAATTTTACTTCTGTAAAAATAATTAAAAAAAATTCATCTACGCAAAAAGATTGCACACTTAGGTCATTACTTTGCATCAACAAAATAAGAGAACATATGGAATTTAATGGTAATCACCTAATAGAATTAGGATTCAGACCTGCCCAATGGTTTAAGGAAGCAATTGAATATATTAACAATAATACACTGGATGAGAATCAAATCAGAGAGTATCTGGAACAGTTCAGACAGCCGGATCCAATCCCACTGCATGAAGTTCCTAAAGATTTCATCATCAACATCCGTGCTGAGCATGAAAGTGAAACAGATAATATAGAAAAGGTTATTAATACCATGAAAGTTTTAATGAAAACCCCTACACTAATTGATGGAGCTATAATGCCGGACGCCTGTCCTACCGGACCGGAAGGACAAATTCCTGTCGGCGGAGTGGTTGTAGCAAAAAATGCTATCCATCCGGGGTTCCATAGTGCAGACATCTGCTGCTCTGTGATGTTAACTGATTTTGGAAAGGCTGATCCCAAAGAAGTATTGGATACAGCTCATTCCATCACTCACTTTGGATACGGAGGAAGACCAAGAGGTGAACAAATGCCCATGTCTCAGGAGCTGATGGATGCGTTTAGGGAAAACTACTTCCTTAATGATGAAAGACTGATCAGTATTGCACGCTCCCATATGGGAACTCAGGGTGATGGAAACCATTTCCTGTTTGTCGGAATTTCTAAAAATACAGGAAATACAATGCTGGTAACTCATCATGGGTCAAGAGCTCCGGGCGCTGCCTTATATGATAAAGGAATGAAAGTGGCTAACCGATTCAGACAGGACCTTTCCCCTGAAACATTGAAAGAAAATGCATGGATTCCTTACGATACGGAAGAAGGAAAATCCTATTGGGAAGCCCTTCAGCTAATAAGAACATGGACCAAAGAAAACCATACTTCTATCCATGATGCTATATTAAGTAAAATGGAAATAGAAAAAGAAAACCGATATTGGAATGAACATAACTTTGTCTTCAAGGATGGAGATCTGTTTTACCATGCCAAGGGCGCTACTCCATTGGATGATAAATTTATGCCGGATATCACGGGACCAAGATTGATTCCGTTAAACATGGCTGAACCAGTTTTAATCGTTCAGGGAAAGACGAATGAAAGAAACTTAGGTTTTGCTCCGCATGGAGCAGGAAGAAACTTCAGCAGAAGCCAACATAAAAGATCACTGGCCCATAAAACCGTTGAAGAAATTTTTGCTGACGAAACCGAAGGATTAGACATCAGGTTCTTCTCGAATGAAATTGATATTTCTGAACTACCTACTGCTTATAAAAGTGCAAAAAATGTAAGAGCTCAGATTGAAGAATATGGATTGTGTGAAGTATTGGATGAAGTAATGCCTTATGGATGTATTATGGCAGGTGATGTTCAGAAAAATGCGCCATGGAAAAAAAAGAAGAAATTTAGAAAGGCATAAGGCTTATTATATTTTTTCTCTCGCAGATTAAGCAAATTTGATCAGTTCATAAAATCACCAAGTGTCAACACACATAAATCAAAACCCCTCTATCAGATAGAGGGGTTTTATATATAATTATTATTTATATCTTAAGCTTCGGTTGAAGGATTTTGATTTTCCTTAACTTCTCCTGCAGGTTTATCACCTTCAGGTCTTGCCTGCTGTTCCTGTCTTGGCTTTTGCTCCGGTCTTGGAGGTCTTGGCAACAAAACTTTACGAGATAGCTTCATTTTTTTACGGTCATCATAACCCATAAATTTCACTTCTACTTCATCACCTTCTGCATAAGGAACCTTATCTAAACGTGACCATTCGATTTCTGAAATATGAAGAAGACCTTCAGTACCCTTCGCAATTGCTACGAAAGCTCCGAAATCCATTACTTTTACAACTTTACCTTTGTAAACTTCTCCTATTACAGGTACAAAAGTAATTTCGTTGATCTTAGCAACAGCAGCATTGATTTTCTCTCTGTCTGTTCCTGCAATCTCGATACGTCCGATTTCTCCTACCTCTTCGATAGCAATAACCGTATCTGTATCTTTTTGTAACTGCTGAATAATTTTTCCACCAGGTCCGATCACAGCACCAATAAAGTCTTTTGCAATCTCCATAACCACCATTTTCGGTGCATGAGGCTTCACATCAGCTCTTGGCTGGGAAATCGTTTCTGTAATTTTATTAAGGATATGTAATCTTCCGTCTTTAGCCTGCATTAATGCCTGCTCCATAATATCCATAGAAAGTCCCTGAATTTTGATATCCATCTGACAAGCAGTAATACCATCTGCAGTTCCTGTTACTTTAAAGTCCATATCTCCCAGGTGATCTTCGTCGCCTAAGATATCAGAAAGTACTGTGAATTTTCCAGATTTTGTATCTGTAATAAGACCCATTGCAATACCTGAAACAGGTTTTGTAATCTGTACCCCTGCGTCCATTAATGCTAATGTTCCTGCACAAACCGTTGCCATAGAAGAAGAACCGTTAGATTCTAAAATATCGGAAACAATTCTGATTGTATATGGGTTTTCTTCAGGAATTACAGCCTGTAAAGCTCTTTGAGCTAAGTTTCCGTGTCCTACTTCTCTTCTTGAAGTTCCTCTTAGAGGTCTTGCTTCACCAGTAGAGAATGGAGGGAAGTTATAATGTAAGAAGAATTTCTCGTCGTAGTTAGCCATAACACTGTCTACCATGTTAGCATCCTTTACAGATCCTAAAGTAACAGCTGTTAATGATTGAGTCTCACCTCTTGTAAATACTGCTGATCCATGAGCTCCCGGAAGGTAGTCAATTTCTGACCAGATAGGACGGATCGTTTTAGGATCACGACCATCCAAACGGATATTGTCTTCTAAGATCATTTGACGCATTGCTTCTTTCTCTACATCATGATAATATACTTTTACGAAAGGAGTTACTCTTTCCAGTTCTTCAGCATCATCAACATACTGAGCTAAAAACTCTTCACGAACTGCTTTGAATTTTTCTCCTCTCTCCTCTTTACCAGATGGAGTTCTTGCCACTTCGTATACTTTATCATAAGTCTCTTTCCATACCTTTTCACGGATGGCTTCATCGTGATTTTCGTGGCTATATTCTCTCTTTGGTAAAGATTTACCTACTTTTTCAGCTAATCTTTCCTGAGCTTCAATTTGTTTTTTAATTTCAGCATGTCCGAAGATGATTGCTTCTAACATTTCCTGCTCAGAAATCTCCTTCATCTCTCCCTCTACCATTACGATTGAATCTTTAGTAGCTCCAACCATGATATCAAGTTCAGAGTTTTTAAGATCTTCGTAGCTTGGATTAATAGCAAGTTTTCCATCAAATCTTACTACTCTTACTTCCGACATTGGTCCGTTAAAAGGAATATCAGTAATAGCGATCGCAGCGGAAGCAGCTAAACCTGCCAAGTCATCAGGAATAGATTGCCCATCATAAGAAATAAGGGAAATCATTACCTGAACTTCAGCGTGAAAATCTTCAGGGAAAAGCGGACGAAGAACTCTGTCCACCAAACGCATGGTTAAAATTTCCTGATCAGAAGGTCTTGCCTCTCTACGGAAGAAATTTCCAGGAATCTTTCCTCCTGCATAAAATTTCTCTCTGTAATCTACTGTTAATGGCAAGAAATCTACACCAGGGTTAGCTTCTTTATTGGCTACAACTGTCGCTAAAAGCATAGTTCCACCCATTTTTACTACTACAGAACCATCAGCCTGTTTTGCTAATTTACCTGTTTCAATTGTGATTTCTCTGCCGTCTGCAAGAGTAATCGTTTCTGTAAACGCTTGAGGTATACTCATAAATAATTTTTGTTTAAACACTCCGTATTGAGTGTGATTGATATAAATTCGTCTAAAATTTGTTTGCAAAGATAAACTATTTTCTTGGTAACTGCCATTATAAAAAAGAAAAGAGAGAGACTCATTAAACAACTATCTAGCAATCACTTAATCTATTACAATATCATGATCCGGAACGAGGTTTAATAACGGATGCCATCCACAAGCTTTTTCTTTATGGTGATGAGACTCAACTTAATACCCATTTTAACCATTTCTTCTTTTGGAGAAAATTTTCCACTTATTTTTTATCTCAAAAAGAGATAATAATTATGCTTACTGAGAAAATTAATGTAAAAACACCTAAAAAAGTTGCAGAAAAAAAAGTTGTTCCCCTATATTTGCCCTGCTTTTTAAAAGTATGATTGTATATCTCACAAAAGAACTGAGAGCTTCAAATCTTATAATCTATTGAAAGAGTGCATGATCATCTCTTTCCTTTAAATAAATATTTATGATTAGCAATAAAGAAGTAAAGTCGCAAAACAGGAATTATACGGTTCCGTTGATCACCATTACCCTGTTGTTTTTTATGTGGGGGTTTATCACCTGTATGAATGATATTCTAATCCCTTACCTGAAACAGCTTTTCAGCCTTACTTTCTTCGAATCCATGCTGGTACAGTTCTGCTTTTTCGGAGCTTATTTTATCGGTTCATTAATTTATTTTTTCATTTCCATTACCAAAGGAGACCCAATCAATAAAGTAGGATATAAAAAAGGAATTATATTTGGAATTTTCCTGGCTGCCCTGGGTTGCATTTTGTTTTATCCGGCTGCCACTTTTTCTTATTACCCATTATTTCTCGGAGCGTTGTTTATTTTAGGATTAGGCTTCACGGTCTTACAAATTACAGCCAATGCTTATGTTTCATTATTAGGGAGTGAGGAATCTGCATCGAGCCGTCTGAACATGACTCAGGCTTTTAATGCTTTTGGAACTACAATCGCTCCTGTATTAGGAGGGCACCTGATCTTTGAGTTTTTCTCGGCTCCGGACGGATCATTCAGTGCAGTAGCAACAAGAATTCCTTATCTGATTTTTGCCGGAATCCTTTTATTGGTAGCTCTATTGATCTCCAGAGTAAAACTTCCTTCTTTCCAGACTGAAGAGGAAGAAATCGTAAAAGGTTGGGGAGCCTTACAATTCAGTCATTTAAAATTTGGTGTTTTCGCCATGTTCTGTTATGTAGGTGGAGAAGTTGCTGTAGGTAGTTTTATTATCAGCTTTCTGGAGCAGCCACAGATAATGGGCTTTAACGAAATCATCAGTAAAAATTATCTTTCTTTATATTGGGGTGGTGCTATGATCGGACGTTTTCTGGGAGCCATATCTCTGAACCAATCTATCAGCCAGGGTAAAAAGGCTATTTATATGCTGGGAGCGGCAAGTATTGTTTTCCTGGTTATCTTTAGTATTGTTAACCTTACTTTTTCACAGATTAGCTTTTTCCTTGTATTTATTGTTCTGAATTTTATTGCCTTCTTCATTGGCAAGGCAGCTCCTGCCAGAACACTATCAATTTTTGCAGCCATTAATGTTGCGCTTCTCATTTCAGCAATGGTCAACCATGGAGAATTAGCTATGTACAGCATTTTGGGAATCGGAATTTTCAACTCCATTATGTTCTCCAATATTTATACGCTGGCAATCTCAGGTTTAGGAAAATATACCAGTCAGGGATCTTCATTAGTAGTAATGGCCATTTTAGGAGGTGCAATTGTTCCTATTTTCCAGGGATATCTTGCGGATCAATTGGGTGTTCAGCATTCCTTTATCATTCCAGTATTCTGCTATCTGGTGATTCTTATTTTCGGTGCCTACTGTACAAAGTATTTGGGACACGTAGAAAATACCGAATCCAAATCAGGGCACTAAAGTTAATTAACCATATAACTTTATATAAAACTCCGGCTTCATCTGCATACTCTATACATACAGTGTCAATTCAGATGAAACCGGTTTACTTTTTATATTATTATGCTCTTTCAATGACAATCAATATTGAAAACAACTCAGAAATCGGATGTCAACGGAATAATGAAAGATTCATAAGTAAAGTTATTTAGATTCTTTCCGATAAAGAATAGAATCTCTTTTAATAATTCCGGTATGTAGTATCTAAAACAAAAAAGCAACCTCTTTCGAAGTTGCTTTTATTTGAAAATCTTTGTAGATTATTTTCTTAAACCTAGTTCAGCAATAATTGCTCTGTATCTTGCGATATCTTTATTTTTAAGGTAATCTAGTAAACTTTTTCTTTTACCTACCAATTTCACCAAAGATCTTTCAGTTGCGTAATCTTTGTGATTGCTCTTTAAATGAGCAGAAAGGTGGTTAATTCTGTAAGTAAAAAGTGCAACTTGTCCTTCAGCACTTCCTGTGTCCTGTGCAGATTTCCCGTGTTTTGAGAAAATTTCCTGCTTTTTTTCTGTTGTTAAGTACATTCCAATATTGTTTAATGATTATTATGTAACGGGTGCAAAAGTACAACTATTTTTTAAGTCAGCAAAACATTATTGATTTCATAAATCAAAATTGATAGAAAAAAATGTTAAAAATTTCTTAATAAATTTTATGTCATCCCATTAAAAGACAGTAATTTTGCAAACGAATTACAGATGAGAAAAATTTTACTCTTTACAACGATTTCCACTTTTTTATTAATCGGTATCACATCGGTAAAAGCACAGAAAGGTGCTTCAGAGGATAAAATAAAAAAGATATTATACTTCAATCCTGAGGTAGAACCTGACATTGAGGAAATTAAAGAACCTACCAATCATGCATTTTTCAGTGCCGTTTCAGACAACTTAAGCGGTTATAAAAAAAATAAAATGCTCCGGGCAGAAATCCAGATTCCATTTGATAGTGTAGACGCTCAGACTATAGTTGATTACTGCATCAATAATGAAGCTGACTTCGCTATTGTTCCAAAGGTAAAATACTTCAAAGTAGGAATCGGAAAATATGTTTTCTCCAACCAGGTTATTGTAAGTATGAAACTCTTTGATGCCTCAGGAAGCCTCATTACAGAAACTGACTACGATACCTATCGTAAAAACATGCGCCTTCTGGGATCTGCTGAAAATTTTATAAAAATCGGTACCAACGGCGCCATAAAAGGTATTTTAAAAAAATTAAGAAAGATAAAACCCTCTTCAGAAGCAGGTTTCTAATTAAATAATATGTTCTTTTAAAGGCGAACACACAATACAATTTTTCCAAACAAACACTAAAAACAAAAATAACATCAATATTTAATAAAAATATCAATAATACATTGTTAATATTTCAAGTATTTTTATTAATTTAGTAAAACAATAAAAAAAATAAGTTTTAAAAATATTTGAAAAACACCTTGATATCGAAAGTTTAAATCATACCAAATAAATTCTCTTCATTTTTTAAATTCATTATTACACCCACAATTTTGTGGGTGTTTTTTATCCTTATCACCCTTACCTATCACAAAAACAGCAGGTTATTAAAAATAACTCTCTTTATATGTGAATAATATGAATATTTTTTATTATTTTAGTAATTCATTAAAACTAAATACTTTATACTATGAAAAACTTAAAAAAGCTTAATCGAAAAGAGCAAAAAGAAATCAAAGGAAGTGGCATCAGAAGATGTACTAATAATTCACAGTGTTTTGGAGGATGGTGTTGTAATAATGTATGTGTAGTTTATGCATGTATGGAAAATTAGTACTCTCAATTTTTTCAAAAGCAGAATACTATGAAAAATCTTAAAAAGCTTAACAGACAACAACAAAAATCAATTGACGGAGCCGGTCCTATTACAAAATGCAGAAATTCATCGCAATGCGGATATGGAGAGTGTTGTACCGGAGGAATGTGCCTCCCTTCTCCAGTTCAGGAGTGCGAACCTCTTGAATAATCATGTGTAGTATATAAAAAATCAGGATTACTGTAATATTTAAAAGTTTAATTAAGACATCCGTTTCTACGGATGTTTTTTTATGATTATACATATGTTAATTAACACTCAGGAGAGGTGTAAAACTTTAATTAATCCTTAATTTTGCTCCATCATTGGTCAATTTTAAAAATTTGAATTATTTTTGCATATCCAAAAATCTTATGCTTTGAACTATACTGACGAACTTATCTTTAATCCTGCCGATATTGCCGAAACTCTTAGTGGACTCCCTGCTGATGAGAGGCTTTTGGCGTTTTTAAAAGTTCCGAAAGAGTATAAAGCCGAAGTATTCTCTCATCTTGATCCTGATTTTCAGGAGGAAACGATCAGAAGCATTGGAAGCGACGAGGTCTCTGAGATCCTGAATGCAATGACTCCGGATGACAGAACTGCCCTTTTTGAAGACTTTCCGGATGAGCTTATCAAATACTCTATCAATCATCTTAATCCACAGGAAAGAAGGATTGCCTTAAAACTTTTAGGGTATCATTCTGACTCCATTGCGCGTCTGATGACACCTTATTATATCCAGATCCGTAAGGAATGGACTGTAAAAAAGTGTTTACAGCAGATCAAAAAGGTGGGAAAAAGGGTTGAAACTATGAACCACCTCTATGTTGTAGATGAAAGAAATCGTTTAATTGATGACTTAGCCCTGGGTAGTTTATTATTGGCTGAAGAGGATACACTAGTATCCGATCTTACAGATAATCATTTTGTGGCTATTACTACCATGACCTCAAAAGAAGACGCGGTTACTTATTTTGAAAAATATGACAGGACTGCACTTCCCATCATCACAGAATCCGGGGTTCTGGTAGGGATTGTAACTATTGATGATATCTTAGACCAGATTGAACAACAAAACACAGAAGACATTCAGAAGTTCGGGGGTCTTGAAGCCCTAGACCTTCCCTACACACAAACTTCTTTTATCGAAATGGTAAAAAAGAGAGGAATGTGGCTTATTATATTATTCTTTTCCGAAATGCTTACGGCATCAGCTATGGGATATTTCGAAGATGAAATTCAAAAAGCTGTTGTACTGGCCTTATTTGTTCCTCTTATCATTTCCAGTGGTGGAAATTCAGGTTCACAGGCTGCTACCCTTATTATCAGAGCTATGGCACTTCAGGAAATCGGACTAAAAGACTGGTGGTATGTGATGAAAAAAGAAATTTTCACAGGCTTATTCCTCGGTGGCATTTTGGGAATCATCGGTTTCTTAAGAATCATGATATGGCATGAAGCCGGCTTTTTCAGTTATGGTGCTCATTGGGTATTTGTAGGCTTAAGTGTTGCCGTTTCCTTGGTATTGATCGTTCTTTGGGGAACTCTTTCCGGATCTATGGTTCCGTTTATTCTAAAAAGCTTTAAACTCGATCCTGCTACATCATCCGCACCTTTTGTTGCTACCTTGGTAGACGTGACGGGATTAATTATTTATTTTTCCGTAGCCGGACTTTTCTTAACCGGTAAACTTTTGTAATTTTAGACAAAGTCTAACAATGAAAGTTATTTCTCTGGTACCCTCTATTACGGAGGCACTATTTGATTTGGGTTTAACTGAGAATGAAATTATTGGAAGAACAAAATTTTGCATTCATCCCAAAGAAAAAGTCAAGAACATTCCCATTATCGGTGGGACAAAAAATCTGAATATTGATAAAATCAAAAGTTTACAACCTGATTTAATCCTTGCGAACAAAGAGGAGAATATCAAAGAACAGGTAGAAGCCCTGATGGAAGATTTCAAAGTAGTAGTAACTCATGTCGAGACTATTGAAGACAACTACTATTTAATGAAAAACTTAGGGAATATATTTCATCAAGAGGAAAAAGCACAGGCCTATAATCTAAAAATTTACGAAGTTTTACATCAGGCTAAAATAAAATCCAAAGTAAAAGCAGCTTACCTTATCTGGAAAAATCCTTATATGACAGTCGGTTCAGATACATTTATCCATCATATTTTAGCAGAAATAGGATTTGAAAACAGTTTTAAAGACAAGACCCGCTATCCTGAAGTGAATATTGAAGATCTTGCTGATACAGATCTTATTATGCTATCTTCAGAGCCTTTTCCATTTAAAGAAAAACATATTGCTGAGTTAAAAGAGCATTATCCTGATAAGAAAATTATGATTGTAGACGGTGAAGCGTTTTCATGGTATGGAAGCCATATTGCAAAGTGCGAAAACTACTTTAAAGAATTAGTAAGTGAGATAGATTCTCTTTGATTTTTAGGTCCCTTTTCTCTCGCAGATTTCTATTAAAAGTATTTATCCGACCCATCAGGTTACAAGCATTGAGCTTCCGAAAAATAAAAAACTCCGGTTTGAATACCGGAGTTATATTTTTTAGATTTCAGATGATTACAAAATCTTGGAAACTTCATTACAAAGCCATTCCAATAACTCCCGATCTTCAGCCGTAAACGGATCTATCTGGTGGGAATCGATATCGATCTGACCAACATTTTCGCCATTCTTAATAATGGGAACTACAATTTCCGCTTTGGTATCAATTGAGCAGCTTAAATAGTTGCTTTCCTGTTTAACGTCAGGCACTACAAAAGTTTCGTTAGAAACAGCAACCTGACCACAAATTCCTTTCCCAAAAGGGATGATGGTATGATCTGTTTCAGCACCTACGTAAGGGCCTAAAATAAGTTCTTCTTTATCTCCATTCTTAAAATAGAAACCTGTCCAGTTGAAATAAGAAATTTCCTGATCCAACAAATGACAAACTTTTTGAAGCTTTTCTTCTGTATTATGTTTCGGGCTTTCAAGAATAGAAGAAAGCCTTTTCTTTAATTCTGACATTATATTATTGTTTTAAGAGAATTGTTTTAGCGAAAGCTCTTCTTTATATCCAAACATTCCGCGTTCTTTGATCATTTCTGCAACACCTTCCGGAACCTGTGTTTCCCAACCTTTGATGCTGCATGCTATTTTTCTTAAGATCTCTCTGGAGTAAATTTCCAAGAACTCAGGATTGTAGTTTTTAATATCCACAATACGATTGTTCAGCTTAAAATACTTATAAAGTTCTTTTAAATTTTCTTCCACTTTAAGATTTGATGAATCTAACAATTCATGGTTTTCAGGATCCTTGTAAGGATAAAGATAAACTCTCATTCCGTTACGGAAGAATTTTCCAAACGCTTCAAGAATTCCACCTGACAGGTTTTTATAATACTTTTCATCGAATACCATTAAAAGATTATTTACTCCCATGGCTACCCCAATATTCCCTGAAGTATATGAAGCAAAATAATCGATCAATCGATAATATTCTGAGAAGTTAGATACAATTACGGTATACCCTAATTTACCCAGGATATCAACTCTATCCATAAAATCCCTTTCATCAATATCACCGTCCGCTCTAAGATTTGAAATAGTAATCTCTATCAGAATTTCAGTTTCATCCTGAGTACAAGCTGCATCCTTCATAAACATATCAATACCATTTTGAAGCATGTCAATATTTACTTTAGTTACCGGTCTGAAGCTTCCCCGTACTGCAAAAATATTTTTCTTATATAAAATATCAGCCGGCAGCATATTGTTTCCTTCCGAATTGAAAATCACCGCATCAGTCATATTATTTTTAACCAATTGCAGAGACATCAATCGGTTATCCACATAAGCAAATGCAGGACCACTGAAATCAATCATATCGATTTCAAGATTATCAGTAGCTACATCATCGTATAAGGATTCTATTAATGTTCTCGGATTGTCGTAGTAAGTAAAAGCGCCAAAAATAAGGTTTACCCCCAGGTTACCCAATGTTTCCTGCTGTAATGTAGCATCGTTTTCTTTGAATTTTACATGAATTACAATTTCGTTGTAATCTTCATTTTCTTTAACCTGAAAACGGATTCCTACCCAGCCATGGCCTTTAAGCGTTTTGTCGAAATTAATCGTCGTTACTGTATTGGCATACGAAAAAAACTTTCTGTTAGGATTATTCTCTCTGGAAATTCTTTCTTCAATCAACGCTACCTCATAACGGAGCATCTTACGAAGTCTGTTTTGAGTAACATATCTGTTTTTCACCTCTTTTCCATAGATCGCATCACTAAAATCTTTGTCATAAGCAGACATTGCTTTGGCAATTGTACCGGAAGCCCCTCCTGCTCTAAAAAAATGCCGAACAGTCTCCTGCCCTGCTCCAATTTCTGCGAAAGTACCATAAATAGTAGGATCTAGATTAATTGTTAATGCTTTTTGTTTAGGAGTTAGTTTCTGATACATTAGGACATTAAATTTTTTGTAAATTTACCAAAATAATACCAACCTCAAAACAAATGAAGTTGAAATTTTTAGGAACTGGTACTTCCCAGGGTGTACCCGTTATTGGCTGTACATGTGAGGTCTGTACTTCGGATAATCCAAAAGACAACCGCTTACGATCTTCTGTAATGATTACCACGGAAGAAAATAAAAAAATACTGATTGACTGTGGCCCTGACTTCAGGCAGCAAATGCTGGTCAATCACGAGAATACAGTAGATATAGCCCTTATCACTCATGAACATAACGACCATATTATTGGTCTCGATGACATGCGCCCGCTTATTTTTAAAACCGGAAAAAATGTACCGCTCTACTCCAATCAAAGAGTAGGAAACGAGATTAAAAAACGTTTTCCTTATGCTTTTGCCAATGTAAGGTACCCGGGTGCTCCCGCTTTTGACCTGCATGAAATTGAAAATGTTCCTTTTCATGTTTTGGATACAGAAATTACTCCAATCGAAGTAATGCACCACCAGATTATGATCTTTGGTTATAAGTTTAAAAAACTGGCCTATATCACAGATGCTAGTTTTATTCCTGAAAAAGAAAAAGAAAAATTAAAGGATCTGGATGTCCTCATCCTTAATGCCATCAGAAAGTTCGACCCTCATCCGGCCCATTTTATTCTTCCGGATGTTATTAAACTTCAGGAAGAACTAAAACCTAAACAATTATTTTTAACCCATATCAGCCATCATTTTGGATTGCATGATGTTGAAGATAAATTACTTCCACCAGGAATGCACCTTGCCTACGATGGTTTGGAAATAAATTTTTAAATAAAAGTTCAAAAAAAGTTTTTAAACTTTCAGAAAAAGTTTCTATATTTGCACACCAATTTAAAGCAAGCCCAGTTGGCGGAATTGGTAGACGCGCTAGACTCAAACTCTAGTATCGAAAGATGTGCCGGTTCGATTCCGGCACTGGGTACAAGACCGGAAAAAGGTGATTATTCACTTTCTTTCCGGTTTTTTTTAGCTCCTCAACTTATTTTAATCTGGTAGATATTAGGAAATATAATGCTTTTACATTGAGTACTTAATATATCCCCCTCCATTTTATTTTAAAATTTATTACAGATCATAAGTAACTGTGGTATAATACAAACCTCCTATGGCAGGTCCTCCTAAAAATGAATTATAATAGGTATTAGTCAGGTTTGTTGCGCCAATTTTTATCCCCATTTTTGACTGAATGAGTTCATAACTTATTTGAGCATCAAGCGTTCCGTAAGATTTCACATTACCATTCACTAAAAAAGATCTCCAATAGAAACTACTCTGACGTCTGTAAGAAATGTTAAAGCCAAAACCCTGGATTAGATTTTCTCCTGAAAAAGAAATGTTCCCCATCCACTCAGGTGTGTTAAAACCATCTTCAAAACCATCATTATTTTCAGTACGGCTTAGCTTAGCGTAGGATACATTTCCGCTGAAAGTATAATGATTCCAAAACTGGTAAGACAACCCCAGACTGGCTCCAAAATTATAAACCTGGCTTTGTGAGTTGGTATACATCCTGTAACGGCTCTGCTTACTTCTGTCATTAAGATATGCTGGGATTAATGATGGATCAGTTGTATTAGGCACATTCATTTCGACCTGTGCTATAAAGTTATCGTATTTATTAAAATAAAAATCAGCATCCAGCTTCAAACTTTGCTTCAGGAAAATTCCCTTATATCCTACTTCAAAAGAGTTGATATTTTCCGGTTTTAGATAAGTATATGTATTTTTAACGAGAAGAGATTTTCGTTTTTCTATAGCATCAGAAAGTGGCGTTCCATTATTAAAATCATTAGTCACTGCTGCCTGAAAACTATCAATAGAACTTCGTAGGTATGCATTCTCAAAAACACCGTTTGACATAATCTTTAGTCCGCCTACTCTTTTTACCCCTCCACTGTTTACATTAGAAAAAGCTTCGAAAATACTTGGAAATCGGGATCCGCTCTGAAAAGACATTCTTATACTTTGTTCTTTAGTGGGAGTTACAACTGCGGTAATCCTTGGATTATATTTTATATCAAAATAATCATTCTTATCTGCTCTTAGTGTTGCTGATAACTTTAGTAAACCGTGAAACAAATTTTTACCAGCCTGTACAAAACCTCCGGTTTTGCCATAACTAAACGAATCAAAAGATTTGCCTTCAGCAGGGTTGATAAAATAGTTACCGTCAGGATTAATCAGGTAGGATTGATAATCTGCACCCACCAGCAAATCTAATCCTGTATTTTCTCTAAAGTCAGTTCCTAACATAGCGCTAACATCTAACTGTCCTTCAGCATGTAACAGCTTATCTCTGACGCGTAGAGCAGCTCCTTCATCCCAATTATTTATATCCGCAAGTCGGCTAACTTCATTCTTAAATAATGCAGTTCCAGGCTGTAATCTTCCATTATCAGCTACAGCCCGTGCCTGATTGAGTGCCTGCACAATGCTCATACTAGGATTGGCTATTGCACTGTTAAAAGCTGCTGAATAATCAGCATACCAAGTATTATCCGACTTGAAACTTCGATCAAGATTCTCAGCTGCAGATCGAAGGTTAAATGATTTACCTGTATTCTCGCTGGTCAAAAAAGCCTTGATCTGAAAAATATCATTTTTAAGTTCAACTGCATGTTGTTGAAGCAGATAATCTTTAAGTGCAAAACGGTTAGCCCTTTGATAAATATTATCCAAATTTGCAAAGCGGTAGGTATATGCCAACATAGTTTTAGGTCTTATTTTATAGTATAAACCAATATCCGCTTTAATATTTTGTATGTTGTAATCCGTAATATCCTTTTCGCTATATCCCGTACGGGCTACCACGTAACGTCTGCCATCAAGTGTAAGCGTACGACGGTTAGACGATTCATTTCCATAACCATTTACAGGATCATAAGCTGGATTATCAGGCCCTCCCGGAATACCCAGGTTTGCATTCGCAGCAGCATTCAAATCCGTGCGATCATCAGCTATCCAGTCTGAACCTTTTGAGAAAGTACCATTCAATTTAAAAGCAAAACGATCAGATACTTTTTCGGCAATCCGAATACTGTTTTCCGTGAATAGAGTGATATTCGACTGATTGCCATCTACATGATTAACCCCTGTTTTTTGCTGTACTGTTATCCCACGATGGACAAAAGGATCTTTCGTAATAAAATTGGCAAGGCCGTTTACTGAATTCAGCCCATAAAGTGCTGATGCTGTACCCGGAATAATTTCAACTCTTTCAATATCCAGATCACTGGGTCCCATCGCGTTTCCGATAGGAGCTCCAATATGAGGTGCCTGATTATCAAAGCCGTCCACCAATTGAGTAAATCTGACATTAGTTGTATTGGCAAAACCACGCGTATTAATTATTTTGAAACCTAAACTTGGAACTAACATCTGCACTCCTTTCACATTTTCGAGTGCATCAAAAAATGAAGGTGAGGCACTTTTCTTAAAATACAAGCTATTAACAGACTCGATACTTACCGGAGACCTCATAATGCTTTCTGATATACGCGAAGCAGATATGACAACCTCATCTAACGTTTGAATTTTGATCGTATCACCTGCAGGTTTCTTCTGTGCGCGTACTATACATGCACCAAAGCACATGAAGAAAAGAGGTAAAGAAGTTGATAAAATTATCTTCATAAAATTCTAAACATAATTAATGATGTAACAAATACCATGATATCAACGGTTTTTCACATTAAAAGCAATTTATTCTACCATTCAATTTAACAGTCTGATTTGAGAGGGTTTCCTTGAACACAATAGTTTTACCAGCAATCACCTTTTATTAAAGTCTATTGTCATTTACAAAATTACATATCCAATTTCAGAATCTCATCATGGATTACTGTTTCGAATAGTGATTTAATTATAATCTTTTCAAGTACTAAACCATAAATGAAATCATATAGATATAAATGTCATCTGCTTTTACGCTATTTCTTCTTTGCACTGGACAAATAATAATGCCACAGCATCATAGAGGCTACCGATCGAAAGGGCTTCCATTGTTCGCTTACTTCAAGTATTTCCTCTCTTGAGATTTTTGGTGGAAGCTGTTTCAAACGTTTTAAGGCATTGACAGCAGCAAGGTCTCCGATGGGAAAGATATCTGTTCGCTGAAGGGTAAACATCAGATACACATCAACTGTCCAATTCCCAATTCCTTTCAGGCTCACCAATGTTTTACGGGCCTCATCATTGGACATTCCTGATAACTCCTTAAGGTTGATCTCATCATTTGTTATTGCCTCTGCTAAGCCTCTGATATAAATCGTTTTTTGACGGCTTACGTAACATGCTCTCATCTCTTCATCAGTAAGCTTTAAAATATTTTCAGGAGTAATCTCTCTTACTTTTTCTTTTAGCTTATTTAAAGCAGCTAAAGCAGAGGCCAGCGAAACTTGCTGTTCTAAAATAATATGAACAAGTGTTTCAAAAGTGTTTTCACGCGTCCACATCGGCGGATAACCATGGTTGTCTAAAATTCCTTTTAAATCCTGATCCTGTCCGGCTAAATACTCACATAGCTTATGGAAATTGTCAAGATTAAAAGTTTTTGTTTCCAATATTGAATTCATAACTCCCTATTTTCATATTAAATTTAAAATAAAGACGGCATTCTAAAACCCTTCTCCAAATCAAGCAAAATCGATTTGTTTTCCAGGCCTCCTGCAAAGCCTACCAATTTTCCGGATGCTCCCACTACTCTATGGCACGGAACAATAATGGATATCGGATTTTTATTCAAAGCTCCGCCAACTGCACGTACCGCTTTTATATCACCGAGAATCTTAGCCAGTTCCCCATAAGTTTTTGTCATGCCATAAGGAATTTTCAGTAAAGCTTCCCAAACTTTGATCTGAAAATCAGTCCCTTTAAAGTCAAGCGGAATATCAAAAATCCTCCTCTTGTTCTCAAAATATTCTTTTAATTCTGCTTCAGCCTGTAAAAGTACGGGATGCAAATCTTCTCTTACAGGGGCGGAAAGCTTGGTTCTTTTATAGTCCTCCCCTTCCCAGAGTACTGCCACAAGACCTTGATCCGAAGCAATTACCCTGATCAGTCCGACAGGAGACGGAACATCTTTATACATTAATTTTTTATCATCCATAATTTAAGTTTTGATTATTGTTTCGCTTACTGATTTTGTGCCGGGGAGCAATTGTAGCATAAGCCCTACAATTACAACACAAATCAACAGGCAAATGACTCCAAAATGATAAGCCGTCTGCCAGCCATCTTTTGAAAAGTAAAAAAATACACCTCCGATTATACTTACTCCCAATGCAGATGCCGTCTGCTGAAAAGTTGAATAGATTCCCGCAGCCGCACCAGCATATTGAGACGGTACATTTTTGAGAGCGATATTTAGTAATGAAGGGAGAACAAGTCCGTTTCCGAATCCCCAGACACCCATTAATCCAATAATCAGCCAGGTATTGATTCCTGGTTTCCAGAGTGTCATTTGAAGATAAAATGCAATAAATAGAATAACAACTCCTACTTGTAATATTCTTTTTCCGAATATAACGATCAGTCTGGACGCCATTAAAGAAGATAATATAAATAAAATTCCCGGGATAATAAAGTACAATCCGCTATCCAGAGCTGAAACACCCAATCCATTTTGTAAATAAACCGCACTGAGTAAGAGATATGCCGTATGCAGCATAAAATGGAACAATACGGCAACCAATCCGATATTGAAATCTTTTATTTTAAATAATCTGACATCAATTAAAGGATTCCCGTTTTTGGAAAGTTTAATTTTTTGATTGTAAATAAAAAAGATAAAGAGAATAACAGATAGGATCAGCAAAACAAAGCTCCACAATGGCCAACCCGACTCACGTCCCTGTATCAGAGGATAAATAAGTGAGAATAATGCCAAAGTTAGAATTACTATTCCTGTATAGTCAAATTTTGTAGTCTCATGTTTGGGTGTTTCAGTGAGATATTTATGCGTTGCCCAAAGTGTTATAACCCCAATTGGAAGATTGATAAAAAACACCAATCGCCAACCATCTATCAACCAATGAGTGTCTGATAAATACCCTCCTAACATTTGTCCGATGGCCGCAGCAGTTCCAAGTGTAATCCCATACAAGCCAAAGGCTTTTGCACGTTCTTTGGTATCGGTAAAAAGCACTTGTATGAAAGCAATGGTTTGTGGAACCATAAATGACGCGCTAAGTCCCTGAAAAATCCTTGTCACATTCAGTTGAAAAGCTGATTGAGAGAGGCCGCATAAACATGAGGCAACGGTAAACGCAAACATTCCCCAAAAGAAAACTTTTTTCCTTCCGAAATGATCTCCTGCCCTACCTCCTGTTATAAGAAAAGCTGCATAACCAAGCAAGTATCCTGCAATCACGAACTGCATTTCGCCATCGGTCGCATGAACTCCTTTTTTAATGGTAGGTATGGCAACATTGATGATGAATACGTCAATTACAGAAAGCAAAGGCGCAGCCAATACAATGATCAGCTCCAGCCACTTATTTTTTACATCTTTCATTTTAGATCAGTTTCTCAATGATTTTTTTTGCAAACTGGATTTCGTCAGTTTTTTTAAATACGGAAGCCGTAACGATAGAACCTTCAAGCATAACATAAATCGTTTCAGCCAACTCTTCATCTGTCAAGACTTTCTTGTGACCTGAATTTTCAACAAGTGTCTTAATAAATTCTTTACTATGAACCTTTGTTGACTGTATTTCAGCCAAAACTCTAGGATCACTTGTTCCTGCTTCATCATTTACTTTAATGAACGGGCAGCCCCCAAACTGCCGGACTTTCTGCCGTTCCATATGATAATCAAAAAGCGCCAGTAGTTTACCTTTAGGATCTGTGATTTTATTTACATAAGCTTCTAATCTGCTAAACCACAGCTCATGCGTACGTCGAACATAGGCAATTAACAAATCTGTTTTTGTTTCAAAATGCTTATATAAAGACGCCTTGGCAATATCAGCTTCTTCAATGATCTGATTAATGCCGGTGTTATTGTAACCCTGTTTATAAAATAAGTGGTCAGCAGTATCCAATATCCTGTCGATGACGACTTGTCCTCTCTGTTTCATTTGACAAAGATAAAACATAAATAGACAGAATTGTCTATTTATGTTTTGTGTTTTTTTCTATAACCTAGATATACGACATCAAAAATCTGTTCAATAGGTGTTCTCATACTGAGCATTTTTAATTTTAAATATATCTTTGTAAAAACATTAAATAATGAAATTGCTGTTGTCGTTTCTACTCATACTACTGATTAGTTCTTGTATAGGAAATTCTGATTATGATCCTAATCCTTCTCCTAAATCAGTTATAAAATCAACTCAATATTATGTATATAAATCTATTACGAAAAAAAATGGGGTAATAACCTTTACCAATATGCATGATGGTACATGTACGGCAAAATCATATTATCAAATTAATCAATATGAAGATTTTAATGAGGTAACTTTTGTATCCTACTCAACATGTAATAATTTTCAAACATTAAAAGGGACTTATAGCAGTCCCAACGCAAGCATCATCCTTAATGGAATTATTTATACAGCCTTCATTAATAAAAATGAATTAACTGTTTCGAAAATCGATACTGTTATGGAAGATACTTACGAGGAGATTACGATTGCAAGAAGCAAATAAGAGTTCATTACCAAGGAAGACAGCTCTCTTTTTTTAATACTAAACACCAATTTCAGCAATCTTTAAAGTTTAAAAAACACTGAAATTACACACCAAACTCACTGTTTAATGAATAAAAAAGTCCATATTAATTAAATTTAATCTCCTAAAAGTAAAACTAAGCTTCTAAAAACAAACACATTAAATCAATTCATGATATACGTCATATCCCTGATAGAGCCTATTACAACACTTTTTTAAGGTGAATATGTATCTTTGGAGTGAATTAATAACATTATGAAGAAACTTATTCTACCAATTACAGTATTGGTTTTATCAACTATGAGTGTTGTATCTTGTCGTGAAGAATCGATTGAAGAAACTCAAGCCATCTCAAAAGAATCATTAACATCAAAAGGAATTAATCCTGTTGTTGCTGTACCTTCCAAAAACTTAAATTATGATGAAGTATTTGTTGGGGGTAAAAATATGTCAGCTGCTCAGAAAGCAAACGCTACGGTTACTTTAAACAGCGATCAAATGGTAGTAACAACACCTAGCAAAACATTTATTGGTGGGCTTTACAACTCTACCACATTGGATAATCTATCTTATGTTCCTATTACGTATCCTACTAAACCCATTACTGTATCATACTCATTTCCTTCAGATTTCGTAGTGGATGTTATTCAAAAGCCTTCATTATCCAGTATGAGGGCATCTGTGATTAAAGCCATGAAAAATGCTAACTTTAGTGGTCAGCAATCCTTGTCATTTGATTATAATATTAAACAGTTTTCTTATTATAACGAACTTAAAATCGCTTTTGGAGCCAATGTGAATATTGGTAGTATTTTCAGTATTGATATCAGTGGAAGCAACAATAAAGTAAAAAAAACCACTGGGATATTTGCTAAGTTTACACAAAAGAACTTTACCATCGATATGGATATCCCTGATAATGGGAACATTTTCAAGAACGAATCCGATTTAGCTCTTGCTGCTTCCAAAAATCCTGTTTATATCAACTCTGTTACCTATGGAAGGCTTGGAATCATCTCCCTGGAATCTAATTACTCCTATGATGAGACTGCTTTTGCGTTGAAAGCAGCATTAAATGCTAAAATGGTTAACGGTTCATTAAGCATTGATATCCAAAGTAAAAAAATATTGGCAGAATCTGAATTAAATGTTTACGTCGTTGGAGGAAAGGGAGCTGATGCTGTACAGGTTGTAAAAGGTTATGACAAATTTATTGAATTCATTGTAAACGGTGGTCAATTCACTGTTGAAGAACCTGGAGTTCCAATCTATTTCTCAGCATCTCACGCAGGAGACAATTCTGTATATTATACTACGTTCACTGTCGAAAAATAACCATGAAAAAACTATTATATGTAATGGCAGCCATCTCTTTGGTTGCTTTAGAGAGTTGTGCCAGTGATCAAATTAAACTAGGTGATCAGGAGCAGTTTGCCCGCTCCCCACAGCAAGTCATTAATATCACATCGTTTGGAACCTCCCCTGCCATACTTTCTAAAAATAAACGCAATATCTTTGCTAAAGGTACTACTGATGAGGACGAATTCACAGAAACGAAACAGTTTGAATCATCAGAATCTGTCGTTTTACCTCATTTACAAATGTATATTTTCCCGGGATCTCTGTTGAAGGGAAATTCTATACAAAATATGGACTTCAAACCGATCAGTGCATCTGTGAAACCGGTTACCGTATCTTTATCCATTCCTGCACTGAATAAAAAAACGGCGTTTACGATGGATAATCCATCCTTATCTGCAACAAGACAGTTTGTTCAAAATTATATTCAATCTGCAGATTTTACACAAAACGGAACACTAAGTTACAGTATTGAGCAATTTACGTCTTATGACGAGCTTAAAGTAGCTTTTGGGTCTAATGTAAATACAAGATCTTTGTTTGGAAAAAATTCAACATCTACGAATATTGAAGAAGGAATGATTTCTAAAAGGACCGGATTCTATGTGAAATTTTACCAGACTTCCTTTACCTTAGATATGGATCTTCCGAATGGTTCATTAATTAATGATTCCAACATTGATACAGGTGGTGTTGAGCCTGTATATGTAAGCTCCATTGCTTATGGAAGAATGGGAGTATTATCTATTGAAACCAACGAGCAGACTGAGACCGCAAGAAAAACCATCAACGAAAGCTTTAATAAACTCTTTGTAAAAGGGGAAAGCTATCTGACTCAGGAAGAAAAATCATTTTTAGACGGAGCAGATTTTAATCTTTATTTAATTGGAGGTAACGGAGTTACTGCAGCACAATCATTTAAAGGATTTGAGGCCTTTGTTAATCATGTTGCCAAAGGAACCTTCTCAAAAAGCCAGCCGGGAGTCCCTATTTTTTGTACTTATTCTTATTTAAATGATAATTCACCAGTTAAAACAACATTTAAATTTGACATCAAAAAACCGCCGGTATATGTAAAAATGGTTCAGGAAAATATGGTAACCAGCAGCCGTAACAAGAATATCGACCTGAAACTTTATTTCTATTCAAGCCGAAGCCAGACCAATATGATTGCACCTCCAAGTATTAATTTCACTATTAATAAAGTTCTTACTACAGGAGTAAAAACCCCTCCGATTACAAGTAACGCCGGCTGGAACTATACTGAAGTAACCGAACCTATAGTTCTCCAAAATGCAGGAATGAATACCAGTATGAGTCTCCCAAACATGCCGTTACACCGGGAGCAGGGACAATGTGTTCCAAGGGGAAGATTCGGATGTGAATATTTTGCAAGCCGTACAGAATCCTATAAATATACACTCACACCGAGCAGTAACCATACGTACATCGTTATTGATTAATTCTATTCATCATGAAAACAGTCATTCATTTAGTCATCCTGATATTCGCTTTCGCGTCATGCAGCAATACCGATAATATCGACGAGCCCCAACCGGCAGTTAAAAACGTTTATCAGTTCACTTATAGCAAAAGTAATTATTCTGTAAAGGATATTACCTTATACAAAGGTTCCACAGGAGAGAAAAGCCACCCCAATGAAACGTATTTAAAAAATTATTGGGATATCCAATTAATCCCATGGGAGAAAATAAGTGTTGATGTGAAAAAGAATCTCATTTATCTGAATACAGGAACATCGGCTGAAAAAAGCTATTCTATAGAGAGAAAAAAAGATTCTTTATTTATTCCTGACAATAATGAATTGACATATATTGGTTTATTTAATCAAAATAATAATTCTTTACAGATAAGAAGATCATTTAGAGTGTCGACCAAAATGCCTCGTGAAAATTCAGGTCTTATCCATAGCAAAAGAAACATTATAGGGCTCACCCGATACCAGGATATGTTTTATAAGTACGGAACTTTTGAATCCCCTGCAGGGATGACTGAACCAGATGATGAAGTTTTATGGAGCAATATCGATTACAATTATCAATCTTTATAATATCCGGTATATCCGGATTTATAATCATTTTATTTATTTTAGGTACTAATAACCCCTCTGAAATCTTTCAGAGGGGTTATTTCTTAAGAAATAACCCCTCTGAAATCTTTCAGAGGGGTTATTTCTTAAGAAAATTGAATTTTCATGTTTCTGCAAAGAAAGAATAAGTCTTATTGATTAGATCACCAAAAGATCGACAAACTCATTAACATTAAGATCGACAAGCTTTTCATATTCCAAAGAATTCTCCAATACCTGTTTTTGTTGTTTTTCAGGATAAATACGGGCCAGATTCACTTTATATTTTTTAATTAATTCAGGAATACCTTCATCTCTTCTCCTTTTGTGCCCTATCGGATATTCGACCACTATTTCGTCCAAAATAGATCCGTCATTTAATTCTACTGTTAAAGCATTAGCGATTGAACGCTTTTCCGGATCGTGATAATCTTTGGTAAACTGTATTTCTTCCACACACTCAATTTTGTCACGAAGCACATCAATCCTTGGGTCAGAAGCAATAGTATCTTCATAATCTGCAGCAGTCAGTCTCCCGAAGATAAGCGGCACTGCCACCATATATTGAATTGCATGATCACGGTCAGCAGGGTTATTTAACGGGCCTTTTTTATCAATAATACGAATGGCCGCCTCGTGAGTACGGATGGTGATCTTTTTAATATCATCGGCAGTTTTACCTAATTCCTTTAACTTATGATGGAACGTCATTGCTGCCTCTACAGCAGTTTGAGAATGAAATTCTGCAGGAAAGGAAATTTTGAACAATACATTTTCCATTACATAAGAACCATAGTCACGCTGAAATTTAAATTCATTTCCTTTAAACAACACATCATAAAAGCCCCATGTTTTAGCGGTAAGTACTGACGGATATCCCATTTCACCGGTCTTAGCAATCAATGCTAAGCGTACTGCTCTGGAAGTTGCATCACCTGCTGCCCATGATTTACGACTTCCCGTATTAGGAGCATGACGATAGGTTCTTAAAGACTGTCCGTCAACTAATGCTAATGAAACAGCATTGATCAGCTCATCACGTGTCAATCCTATTAATCTCCCAACAACGGCAGTTGAAGCCAGCTTCACTAATAGTACATGGTCCAGACCTACCCTATTGAATGAGTTTTCAAGAGCTATTACCCCTTGTATTTCATGGGCCATAATCATTGCCTCCAGTACCTGTTTCATTTTTAAAGGCTCTTTTCCTTCCGCAATATAAGCCCTGGACAACCAATCGGCAGTCGCTAAAATCCCTCCTAAATTATCCGAAGGATGTCCCCACTCTGCAGCTAACCAGGTATCATTAAAATCCAACCAGCGAATAATAGTTCCAATATTAAAAGCAGCCTGAACCGGATCCAATTGAAATTGAGTTCCCGGTACTTTAGCACCATTCGGAACAATTGTTCCTTTGACAATAGGCCCGAGTAATTTGGTACAGGCAGGATATGTTAAAGCTTCCAGCCCACATCCGATCGTATCTAAAAGACAGTAGTGAGCTGTTTTCCAGGCTAAATCATTCTTGATTTCGTAATTCAATACATAATCTGCAATATCTGTTAATACTTTATCCGGTTGCGGTCTTTCATTTGAAATGTGTGATGACATCTTTTTATTTTTAAATTTTATTATTATATATCTGTTGAATTGATTGATTATCGGCTTCCTATAGGAACAAAATCTTTATTTTCAGGCCCTGTATAATTGGCACTTGGACGGATAATTTTTCCATCCTGTCTTTGTTCGATGATGTGTGCACTCCATCCTGTTACTCTGGATACGACAAACAATGGGGTAAACATTAAAGTCGGAACCCCCATCAAATGGTATGACACTGCTGAGAACCAGTCCAGATTAGGAAACATCTTTTTCTCTCCCCACATAATCGTCTCCAATCGTTCTGCAATATCAAAAAGCAACATATCCCCTTCTTCTTCAGAAAGCTGTTTTGCTACTTTCTTAATCACTACATTTCTTGGATCAGAAATGGTATAAACCGGATGCCCGAACCCTATGATTACTTCTTTATTGGCAATTCTTTTGCGGATATCTTCTTCCGCTTCATCAGCAGAATTATAACGGCTTTGAATATCAAAAGCTACTTCATTTGCTCCCCCATGTTTAGGACCTCTTAGCGCCCCGATCGCTCCTGTTATAGAAGAATAGATATCAGATCCGGTTCCGGCAATTACCCTGCTCGTAAAAGTAGAAGCATTAAATTCATGTTCAGCATAGAGATTCAATGAGATCTGCATTGCTCTCACCCAGGAATCAGATGGTTTTTTACCATGTAATAAATGTAAAAAGTGTCCGCCAATGGTATCGTCATCTGTTTCAACCTCAATCTCTTTTCCATTATGGGTATAATGATACCAATATAAAAGTGCTGAGCTGAATGAGGCTAATAACTTATCTGCGATATCCCTTGCTCCGGCCACATTATGATCATCTTTCTCAGGCTGGATCGTACCTATGGCAGAAACAGTTGAACGCATAACATCCATTGGATGTGCAGCCGCAGGAATATTTTTTAAAATACTTTTTACGGAATGAGGCAGGCCTCTTAACGATTTGAGTTTGGTTTTATAAGTATTGAGCTGTGATTGTGTCGGAAGATGGCCATAGATCAACAGATAAGCTACTTCTTCAAACTCTGCTTTTTCAGCCAGATCCAGAATATTATATCCACGGTAATGCAGGTCATTCCCGCTTTTACCAACACTGCAAAGTGCAGTATTTCCTGCTGCTACGCCTGAAAGTGCTACGCTCTTTTTAGGTTTAAATGTAGGTTCATTATTCATTGACATTTTTGTTCTTTTTAAAAAGGTTATCTAGTTTTTGTTCATAATCATGGTAATTGATACTCTCATAAAGCTCATCACGGGTCTGCATGGTATCCAATACATTAGCCTGTGTCCCGTCTTTACGAATATGTTGATATACATTCTGAGCAGCTTTGTTAGCAGCACGAAAAGCAGAAAGCGGATATAGAACCAAACCCACTCCTGCTTTTTTCAGCTCTTCAACAGTATACATTTTGATCATCCCGAATTCAGTAATATTTGCTAAAACAGGAATCCCGGTCGCATCTACAAATTTTTGATAATAGTTTAAATCGGGAACAGCCTCCGCAAATATGAAATCTGCTCCGGCTTCCTTATAAGCAACTGCACGTTCAAGTGTTCGTTCCAATCCTTCGTTGGCAAATGCATCTGTCCTTGCTCCAATCACAAAATCGTCATCAGTTCTGGCGTCAACAGCCGCTTTTAGCCGGTCAACCATCTCCTCTTTACTTACTACTTCTTTACCAGGTCTGTGTCCACAACGTTTTGCTCCTACCTGATCTTCAATATGTAAGGCACCCGCACCCGCCTTAATCAGAGATTTCACTGTTCTGGATACATTAAATGCCGAAGGACCAAAACCTGTATCTACATCTACCATCAACGGCAGCTCACATACATTGGTTATCCTTTGAATATCGATTAATACATCTTCGAGGGTTGTAATTCCCAAGTCGGGAACACCTAAAGAACCTGCAGCAACTCCGCCTCCTGAAAGATAAATAGCATTGAAACCTGCCTGCTGAGCCAATAATGCATGATTAGCATTGATAGCTCCAACAATCTGAAGAGGATTTTCTTTTTGCATAGCCTCCCGGAACCGTAATCCGGCTGACTTTAAATTGGCATTTTTACTCATCTTAATATCATTGTTCGTTTAATGTTTTTAACTCACATACTATCAACAATTTAAAAAATAGTTTTTTTTTAAATTGTTTAAACTAATCCAACGACCTATAAACCTTGATGAATGGTTGATGATAAATACCTCACTTTGACAATTAATCAGTAATAGTCAGATAATGTGACCGTATGATCACCAACCCTTTTAATGTCTATAAATCATTATAAAAAGCAGTTGATAACTTCACAATACTTTGTAAGAGAGAAAATTATGGAAAGGAGCAATACGGCAGAACTATAGATATACCTGTATTTTTGCAATACATGCGGTAAACACTATCTCTGCATCATGATCATACAACCATATCAATACTGGTGCATCATCAAAACGTATCATACCTGACTATAAGCTTCAGATCGCGAAAGCATCGTCAATTCGAAATAGGCAGGTCTCCTGACTTGTAACGATTTTTATCGTCCTTCCCATTCGCAAAAACGAACAGTGGACCTTGATAGATAAAAACCTTTTTGAGTGTTACTTACAGTTGCGCGACAGTTCGTGATTTACACACGATTCCCTTTTAATACCCAGCTAAGTGTAACCAATTTCGGTTGATAAAGAAGTCTAACTAAACTCCTTGGTCGTAAATATAAGTATTTTATCCAAACACGTATATAATAATCCCCTAACCTATGTTAGGCAAATATAATCCCCTAAAAATGTGCTTGTTAAAAATCATTCAAATGGATAGATCATCAAAAAACAGAGAATATTAATCCTAAAAAAATTCCCTACAAGGAGCAAGCTCCCTCTGCTTTTATTATTTTTTATAGAAAGCTAAGTATCCATCACGGTCGAAATTATTCCGGTAAAAGCTTCCTGGCTTTTTCACCGGCCTTTTGTAGAGACAGGACGTTTTTGGTATTAATGCGATCTGCAAATATGATTCTAAAATAGTGACTGAATTGATTCCCGAAGCCAAATATTTCACCCGGAGTAAATAAAATCCGGTGAGTTTCGCAATAATGATAAAAAGCATAGATATCCAATCTCTCCGGTAATCTTCCCCAAATACTATATCCTCCTGCCGGCTTATAAAAATGAGATCCATCCGGGAAATAATTGCTCAAAGCCTCTCCTATTGCTGTAGCCTGTTCCTGCAATTGTTTACGAAAGACTCGCAAATGTTTCTCATAGCTGTTTTCTTCCAGCAATTTAATCAATAACTCCTGATATATTGGAGCTACGGATCTGCCCAATGAAAATCTCAGCTTTTCTGCTTCCACATAATATTTACCCGGGTGTAGCCAACCCAGACGTATTCCAGGCGCCAATGTTTTGGAAAACGAAGAAAAAGTCATCACCAAACCTGATTCATCAAAATTCCGGATGCAGGAAGGCCTTTCTTCACCAAAATAAAGATCTCCGTAAATATCATTTTCAATAATCGGTATTTCGTACATCAAAGCAACAGATAAAAGCTCTTTTTTAATTTCATCTGTCATGAGAATACCGGTCGGATTATGAAAATTAGGCGTTACCACCAATGCTTTAATGTCATTTTCATTACATATTTTACGAAAATACGCTGTATCAAAACCGATCTCTTCATGTATAGGAATTTCTATCGTTTTAAGCTGGAGGTTGGCTATTACCTCCAATATAGAAAAAACACATGGACTTTCAACAGCAATAGTATCTCCGGGGCGGGTAACTGATGCCAAAGCAATATAAAGCGCCTGAAGAGCTCCGTCAGTGATAATCAATTCTTCGGAATTCAAAGCACAGCCATATTGCCTAGCACGGGATGCTATTAGTTCTCTTAGTTTTAATGAACCGTTTACCGGATAATAACGAAGAAGTGAAGCAGCCTTCTCCCGGATCACTTCCTGCATCTTTTTTAAGATAAGCTTTTGCGGAATCAGCAAATCAGTTGGAGTTGCCGCGTTAAAAGAACCATATTCGTTAGGTCTATTTCTTACCGATGTTAATTTTACATTTTTGCTGAATGTAGTCTCCTCTTTAATCTGTTGTTTCTGAGGTGATGACTGGGCAGTAGTAGCCTTCTTTAAGTCTGAAGCTACAAAATAGCCTGAACGTGGAATATTTTTGACCCAACCTTTGATCACAAGATATTCGTAACCACTCTGAACAGAGCTCATACTCAGACGGTACTCTTTTTTAATTTCCCTGATGGAAGGCAGACGGCTTCCCGGGAGTAGTGTTCCATTTTTTATCTTGTGTTCAATAACAGAAGTAAAAACTTCATATCTGTACGTCTGCATATGGGTTCGTCTTTTCATAACAAATGTACAGAATCTGCTTCTATCTAAAAAGAACTGTATCGATTGTATTTTACCAAACTGTATCGATACTTTGTATTAAGAATCCATAGCTTTGAATAAAAAAGAAGTCAATGGAAATCATATCAAAGTTCACCGTAGGATCAGATCAGGGAATTGACCAGCTTTTTGCTGTGATGAGACCTTATATCAGAAGTATATATAAGGAACATGTTTCTTCAGAAAAAATAGAAGAATATCTCAGCGAACATGTAGAATACAGAAAAATGATCAACACTCTCAATGATCTTTCTATTCAGCTGATCATGGTTTATGTGGATGATGAGCCGGTCGGCTATTGTCTTTTTAAAAGCGGCTCAGGTTATTCCGGCTCTCCTGAAGGAAAAAGAATGACTGAGATCATAGACTTTGCTATACTACCTGAATACAATACCCCTGAGGTACAGTTATCCCTTTGGAAGAAAAGCAGATCGGCAATCACATTTACAGATAGTATCTGGATTATCATCACTGAAAATGATTCTAGAATTCAGTTTTTTAAAGATCAAGGATTTCTTGTCAAGCAAAATACGTTGTTAAAAACATTTCCCCTGCCAGGTCACATCTATGAACTAGAAATAGGATAAAGTATTTGACAAATCCGAATTCCTCTTGTATGATATAAGGACATTTAAAATAAGAATACAAAAAAATAGATTTTAAATAAAATCAAGCGAACCATTAAGAATAGTATAGGATTAAAATCTATCTTAAGATTTTAATAGCACCCAATTCGTTAAAAAAACATTAATTCACAATTAATTCAAATGAAGCAATTTAATTAATTGTACCTTAGAGAAATATTTAATAGGTGGAGCTGCCGATATTTTGATTTTTAAGTTCTGTTGCCATTCGCTTCGCATTATGATATTGTTGTATAGATGGCGTGCAGCGTTTAATTCTTATTATTATGAATGGATCTCCATTTGATTTATCCGATACCACATATCCGGAATTTCTCACCCGATTTAAAACTTCACTTCATCATCTTTTTGACAAAGAAAATATAGATCAACTTAGTCTTTCCAGAGGGCTTCCTCCCAATGTATGGAAGGAAATCATGAATTTAAAGCCTCTTTCTGTAGCTATACCTAAAGAATTTGGCGGTCGTGGTGTAAAAGTAAAAGAATGTTTGGGGTTGTTATCCGAAGCTTCTTATGAATCACTTCCTTTATCCCTAACTTTCGGGATCAACATTGCCCTTTTCCTCGAACCTCTGGCAAAATATGGTCATGAATCTGCTAAAGCCGGTATTTTCAAGAATTTTTTAGATTATGGAGCAATGGGAGGACTAATGATTACTGAACCCGAATACGGAAGTGATGCCCTGAATATGAAAACTCAGAATGAGTTGGTAGGAGAAAGTTATCATGTAAAAGGTACTAAACATTGGCAAGGACTTACAGGAATGGCCAATTACTGGCTCATTACCTCCAGAAATCTAAATGCTGAAGGAAAATTATCGAGAGACGTCGATTTCTTTATTGCTGATACCCACCAAAGAGAGCAGAATATAGAAGTTCTCGAATATTATGATAACGCAGGGCTATACATGATTCCCTATGGATTAAATAAAATTGACATTAAGGTTCCGGAAACCAATAAACTGATCCAGGAATCTACCGGATTAAAAATGATGCTGGATATCCTGCACCGCAGTCGTTTCCAGTTTCCGGGAATGGGTATGGGGTTCTTAAAAAGAATGCTGGATGAGGCCACCCAACACTGTAAAGAAAGAATTGTAGGAACTTCCAACCTTTTCTTCCTGGACCAGGTTCAGTATCAGCTGGCAAAAATGCAGGCATTTTTTACACTTTGTTCGGCAATGTGCGCCAAAAGCTGTAAAGTAAGTGGAATAGAAAATGATGTTTCAGGAAAAGGAATCCACGCCAATAGCATGAAAGCTTTGGTTACTGATATGATGCAGGAATCCGCTCAAATGTATGTTCAGCTTTCAGGAGCAAAAGGATACAGAACATCCCATATTGGAGGAAGAGGAATTATGGACAGTCGTCCTTTTCAGATTTTTGAAGGGTCGAATGAAATGCTGTATACTCAAATTTCAGAAGGAATTCTGAAAGATATGAAAAAGAAAAAGACAGAACATTTCGGTGACTACCTCATTCTTAATGAACTGACTCAGGAAGGAGCTAAGCTCTATACTAAAGAACTCAATTTCAAAGTTGATACAGCTCTTTCTCAAAGAAAAATGATTGATCTTGGAAAAGTTATCGCAAGGATCATTATCATTAATGATTTACTGGAACTGAATAATTCGGGATTCAGCCAGGAACTTACAGACAATGCTATTCAGGTGGTACGTCAGGAAATGGTAAGCCTTCTTGCCTCGATGCACCATCATCAAAACCTTAATATGATGGAAGATACCAGTGAAAAAAGCAATTGGATGACCTTTTCGTAATCATTCTTCTCCGCTATCTTAATCATTCAAAAGCTTCTTTTATGTGGAAAGGAAGCTTTATATATTTTATAAAATGAAGAAAAAAATATACCTATTGGTATGGACGATCTTGATTCCTTTATTAGCATGGATTGCTTATTTCGGGAATCATTTTTTTTCAGGTACCACCTATTCTGTAATTCTGACTATTTTCCTGATCGGCAGTGTACTGGCCGCGGTTCATCATTCAGAAGTCATTGCTTACCGTCTTGGAGAGCCATTCGGAACATTGCTTCTGGCATTTGCTATTACCATCATCGAAGTGGCTTTAATTATCTCCATCATGCTTGGTGCAAAAGGCCTTGAGACAATCACCCTGGCAAGAGATACCGTTTTTGCCGCAGTAATGATCATTATCACAGGAATCATTGGTATTTGTATTATTGTTGGTTCTATAAAATACAGAGAGCAAACTTTTACTTTACAGGGAGTCAGTACCGCATTAATTACCCTTACCACCATCATTATGTTTGTTCTTATCCTTCCTAATTATACCATCAGCCATTCAGGAGGTGAATATACCAAGTTCCAGTTGCTATTTGTTGCCATTGTTTCACTAGGACTCTACTTAGGTTTTACGATGATGCAGACTGTAAGACATCGCAGCTATTTTATCTCTCCTGAAAATAAATTAATGAATGCTCTTTCTTCAGAAGAACGCCTCCCTGCAAAGCCCTCAAAAAAAGAAATGTATATCAGTGGAATATTTTTGATCCTCTGCCTTGGAATTGTTGTTTTGCTTGCCAAGCTTCTATCAAAAGATGTAGAACATATCGTGGTTTGGGCCGGAGCTCCGAAGTCCCTGGTCGGTATTATTATTGCAGGGATTGTTCTTTTACCTGAAGGAATGGCTGCTTTCAGAGCTGCCAGAAGTAATCAGATTCAGACTTCACTGAACCTTGCTTTCGGCTCTGCTTTAGCCAGTATTGGCCTGAGTATCCCCGCTATCGCAATTACATCAGTGATTACCGGAATAAGAATGACGTTAGGTATTGACATTAAATCTACCCTTCTTTTGGGGCTATCCTTATTTATTATCACCATTTCCCTGATCACCGGTAAAACGAATATGATGCAAGGGCTCGTACTTATTGCTATTTTTTTACTTTATCTTTTCATTACGATAGCTCCTTAGCAGAAAGGGATCAGTTGCTTTGCCAGCCTCCTGCTCTCAGCTCCCTTTCTACTTCATTAATATCCGTTAATGGAAGATCATAACTATCATCAATATATCGGATAATATTTTCGTCGGTTTTATCATCCAGCTTTCTGATGAAAAGTTGATTATTGGCTTTTAAATATTCTATGAACAACTCAGGATCTTCTTTGGTACAATATCTTTTTTCGAGTACTGCTCTTTTATCATCATTCACAATAATATCATGAAAAGAAGTATTCATCAAGACAGTTTGAAAAAAAGAATCTCCCGGCAATAAAGTATTGAGATAATACTCTTCAAACTCCATCACTTTTTTATTATTGCTTAAAAAAGCACAAGTATCTCTGGTAAATATCACCCATTTTCCACCAATATAGGGGACAACTCCTTTCATAAACTCTCTTTTATAAATCAGGGAAGAAATACGGTGAGCCAATTCTGTAAAATGATTCTGTATCCTTTGAAGCGTATCCGGCCTGTAGAATTTCTGATCATAATAGAACAGATAATTTTTTCCCCTGCGGGCAGCAAGAAACTCACGGATGATCGTTTGGGATTTTAAAGGATAATCTTCACCACTTAAATTGATAAAGTAATCCCATTCCGTACTCACATTCAATAAAAACTCCATGGCATCCAACTCCGCTTGTATCATACTGAACCCTCCTGAGATAATATTCATGCTCTCGAGGATATAGGCATTAGGAAACTGTACTAGAAACAATTGAATTTCTTCAGTAATTTCGGGCTTTGCTTTCCGGTCAATGTGAATAAGATAAAACTGATCACGGGAATATATCTTATGAAATAGTTTCATAAATTTTTCCGGCTGATCATGAATCATAATGAAATAGGCTATTTTTACAGAGTCTGAAGAAAGCCTTTTTAAAGGTTGTGACTGGGTCTGGGTAATGGAATGGTAGGGTTGCATGGTAGAGAGATTAAAATCATCCGCACCTGCAAACAACTTAATAACATATAAAGCTACAAATAATTTTTTGAAAATCAATCAATTAAATCATCCTTATTCCATATTTTTATTGTATATTTGCATATAATAAATAAACAGGCCTCTGCCTTTGCTTTCTGTTACAGTTTAGAATACCCATTTTTTTCTTTCCAGTTTTTGCTTTTTCAGCTGCCAAATTTAACCCTTATTTATTTCATGAATGAATATTTATATTGGCAATTTTAACCTTCAAACGAAAGAAAAACAATTAGAAAGCTCTTTTACTCCTTTAGGAGATTTACTCACAGTAGAAATTATTAAAGAAGACCATTCCGAAAGCTCCCGAGATGACGGATTTGTAAAAATGCCTAATTAAACTACGGCATGACATGCTATTGCAAAACTCATAACAGCCTAAGGGAAAGAAATCCGGCACTGTAATGAACCAAGCAAAATAAATAATGGAAAAAAGTAAGAATCACACCCTTTCTTCATCCAAATACCCAATAACAAAATAATTATATCAATCTCCCGAACACGGAACCAATTGATAAAAACGTCGAAGTTTTCGACAACCTTATATGAATTTCAAAAATCTAAATTTAATCAACCCTATTATACGTGCTGTAACCGAAGCAGGATATTCAAAGCCTACAGAGATACAAAGCAATGTAATTCCTCAGATTCTGATGGGTAGGGATGTTATGGGATGCGCACAGACAGGAACCGGAAAAACAGGTGCATTTGTAATGCCTGTTCTTCAGTTACTAAAGAAGAGCGCTCCGGAGCATAAAGAAATTCGAACATTGATATTAACGCCAACAAGAGCATTAGCTACTGAAGTTGAGGAAAATTTTAAAATATATACGAAATACCTTCCTTTATCTTTATTCACTGTTTACGATGGTGTTTCACAAGGAGGCCAGCTTGCTGCTCTGAGAAAAAGAGTAGATGTTTTGATTGCAACTCCTGAAAGGTTGTTGGATCTGGTAGCTCAAAGACATATTAACCTATCTAAAATCGAAATTCTGATTTTAGATGAAGCTGATAAAATGCCGAATGCAAGTTTTATAGACCAGGTAAAAAAGGTTCTTAAACTTATTCCGCAAAAAAGACAGACCCTGTTCTTTTCATCAACAATGCCGAAAGATCTGCGAAGATTTGCCGACAGCCTACTGAATAACCCGGTAGAAATTATGATTACTCAGGACTCCTCAATTGCTAAAAACGTTGATCCGTCCATAAGTCTTGTTGAAAAAAAAGAAAAAACTGATTTGCTTGTCAACTTATTACAAGATGATTCTCTTTTACGCTCCCTTCACTTTGCAATGAAGAGAACCGTAAGGATATAAAAAAGCAATCAATAGATGACAGACTATAAAAGGCTTGTCACCCGCAAATATTTAATACAATAACTAAATAATAAAATTAATTTATGGCAGATTCTTTCTCTAAAAAAGAAAATTTCAAGAAAAAAATTCAAAAACAAAAAGAAAAGGCTTTGCGTCGCGAAGACCGTAAAACTAATAACAATAAGGGAAAAGGACTTGATGAAATGCTAACGTATGTTGACTCATACGGAAGACTTACGTCTACTCCACCAGAAGAAAAACAGGAAATCAATCTTGACGATATTCAGTTAGGAGCAGCACCTATTCCCGAAGAAGAGATCCGTAAATCAGGTATTATCACATTTTTCAGTGATAAAGGGTATGGTTTTATCGCTGAAGATAAAACAAAGGAGAATGTATTTTTCCATACCAATAACTGTATTGAGGAAGTAAAAAAAGGAAATAAAGTATCATTTGAAAAAGAGCGATCTCCAAAAGGATTTTCTGCAGTTAATATTCAATTGATTAGATAATAAAAAAATAACAACAATTTTAATAACAAATACAATGCAAGAAGGCACAGTAAAATTTTTTAACGAAACAAAAGGTTTCGGATTTATTTCTCCATCAAACGGAGGAGAAGATATTTTTGTACACGCTTCAGGATTAAGCACTAGAATCATTCGTGAGAACGATAAAGTGACTTTTGAAGTACAAAAAGGTGAGAAAGGATTAAATGCAATAAATGTAAAGCTAGCTTAGTTCTACAGATATTCTCCATAAGATGATATCAACTCATTGATTAAGCCCCATTTATGGGGCTTTTTTATGCATATACTCTAGATTTCTGAAAACTATTTTTATAACTGAGCCTTCTAATAAAAGCTCAGTTTCAATTTTTCAACAAAATATATCGCCGTGATTTTATCAGAAAATCGTTTCTATTAAGAGCCTGTTTAAAAATTTCTCAAAAAAATAATAAAGAATTTCATTTTTGTTTCCTCGCAGATTCTACATTCTTTACCACGTAAATAGAAAAGATTCGTGTATTCGTGGCAAAAAATAAAATTAGAAAAATGACCTAACACTCTCATATAAAATTAGAAACAAAGCAACAGGATTATAAATACATTAGAATAGCCACGAATAAGGCTCTTTACAATGTATTCAGATGTTTTTATGTTCAGAATAATCCGGGATTCTCAATATTTAGAAAACTTAATCAACTATATAAAGACTTAATTTTAGAAATTTAATTACTCAGCTCACTTGTAAAAATACTATATTTATTCAATCCAAAAATTATACTATTGGTGTTCGCATCGGAATTTAAACCGAATTAATGGAAAAGTTAAAAGTTTCCTGAAATCCGGAGCTTTTTTGACAAGCTGCGAATAGTCTGTATAGTCCGGATATTATTAAAAACACAAATATGAAAATTACAATTACCAGAACTACCAGCATGGTAGACAAGGGCGCTCTTCTGAAACGTCTTCAGCATAATATGTTTACAGAAGTATTAAATATTCCCAGAAAATTCAGTGATATCCAACATACGCAAATTAAAGCTTTAGTATAATGAAGAGAACTGGTAAAATAGTAAAGCGGATATTATTTATATTGTTAGGCTTCGTTGCCGTCCTTAGTATACTGGTCTATTTCTATATGCGACAGTCAGAATTTGGAGCCTTACCTGAAGGTAAACGGCTTGAAATGGTACAAGCTTCACCTCATTATAAAAATGGCAAATTTAGAAATCTGGTTGAAAGGCCTGTTCTTACTGAAGGATATAACATGACAAAGGTTATTTATACGACATTATTTACAGATTTTCCTAATAGAAATCCTATCGATTCCCTTCCATCCGTAAAAACTAATTTAAAGACACTGAACCCACAGGAAAATGCTTTGGTTTGGTTTGGACATTCTTCTTTTTTCCTTCAGCTAGATGGAATAAAGATCATAGCAGATCCTGTATTTAGTGGGAAAGCCTCTCCAATACCCGGCAGTATTAAAGCATATAAAGGAAGCGACATCTATACTGTAGCAGACTTACCTGATATAGATTACTTACTTCTATCCCATGACCATTATGATCATCTGGATCACGAGACCGTCAGCGCATTACAGAAAAAAGTAAAATTTGTGATCTGCGGATTAGGAAATGGAGCTCATTTCGAACGCTGGGGATACACTTCTGAACAGATTATCGAAAAAGATTGGTATGAGTCTGTAGAAATAAAACCCGGATTCAAAATATTCACCGAATCTACCCATCATGAATCCGGCCGGGGCTTTATAAGCGGGCAAGCATTATGGCTGTCTTTCTTAATTCAGGCACCCTCAATGAATATCTATTACAGTGGTGACGGAGGACGTGATGATCGGTTTAAGACAATTGGCTCTAAATATGGGAAGATAGACTGGGCGATTATGGAATGCGGCCAATACAACAAAGCCTGGCAATCTGTACATGAACTACCCGAAGAAGTTGCCTTAGCAACGAAAGAACTCCATGCACAAAATCTATTACCCGTTCACCATTCCAAATTTACTCTGGCTAACCATCCCTGGAAGGAACCTCTGGAAAAAATATCCGAGCTATCCAAAAATCAACCTTATCGTTTGACAACACCAATGATTGGTGAATTGGTACAATTGGACAGTCAACGTCAACAGTTTAAGGAATGGTGGAAAAATATACATTAATGCTTTCATTTTTATTCCATGTAAATAAAATATAGTAAAAAAAGATCCTCTAGTGGTAATTATTCCTGCTACTTGAGGATCTTTCTCATTTTTGCTTGCTTTTTTGCAACATAAAATTCATCATCAGTAAATAAGCAAGCCTGGCTTCTTTCCGGGAAAGAATATAAGTTTTTATGAAAGAGATGACCTTCATATTAAAAAAAGCTATCCTAATTTAAGAATACATTTTTTATATACATCTGGTTATCACTATCAAAAAAGAACACACAAACCACTAAATATCAGATACTAACAAATTAATTCACATCCATTTCATCCATTTTTTAAAAAAAGATGCAATTTTATTTGGCTACTTAGGTCAAACGACCTATATTTGTATTAGGTCAAATGACCTAGTTGTTAAATATTAAACAAATGGAAACAAAAAAAGTATTAGTCATTAACGGACACCCGGACAAAATTAGTTTTAATGAAGAAATAGCTCAGGCTTATTTAAAAGAATTGGCAGATCTTGGAACAGAGGCGACTTATCTTCCACTAAGAGATTTAAAATTCGATCCTGTTTTAAGAAACGGTTATCGGTTAATAAGCGAACTGGAGCCAGATTTGAAAAATGCTGTAGAATTAATTAAAAAAAGCACTCACATCGTCTGGATCCATCCCCTATGGTGGTTTGGAATGCCGGCATTATTGAAAGGTTTTATTGATCGTGTCTTCTTACCGGATATTGCATTTAGCTTCAATAAAGAAACTGGAGAGGAAAAGCCATTATTAGGAGGGAGATCAGCGAGAATCATCAGTACAGGAGATGCTGGAAAAGATTTATACGAAAAGGTATTCAATAACTCGGCTATAACGCAATTAAAATTAGGAATATTAGAATTTAGCGGTTTTGACCCTGTTTCAGTTAATTATATTGCCCCAATCTACCTAAAAACACGTGAAGAGCTCGATGTTTACCTTGATGAGATAAGAGCTGCTGCTAAAGAAGATTTCAAACTGATTAGCTAAACGCCTTAGATAACAATAAAAACACAAATTTTAAATAAATAATATTATGTCTAGATTAAATGGAAAGGTTGCATTAGTAACCGGAGGTGCTCGCGGAATTGGAGCGGCAATTGTAAAAGCGTTTGTTGCACAAGGTGCAAAAGTAGTTTTTGGAGATATATTAGCTAAAGAAGGACAAGCTATAGCTGATGAAGTAGGACCAGATGCAACATTTATACATTTCGATGTAAGAGATTTAGAAGGCTGGAAAAAAGCGGTAGCATTAACTATTGAAAAATATGGTAAACTTAATGTACTGGTAAGTAATGCTGGTATTGATAAGGGCGGACATATTGATGACTTTAGCTTTGAAGATTGGGATGAAGTAATCAACACCAATCTGGTAGGTTATTTTAAAGGAATAAAAAGTGTTATGCCAGCCATGAAAGCAGCAAAAGGAGGTTCGATCATTAATGTAGGATCAACCGGTGGTTTTACTGCATTTCCAGGAGCATCTGCCTATGTAGCTTCATATTTTGGAAACCGTGGCTTAACAAAGGCTGCTGCACTTGATTTAGGAAAGTATAATATCAGAGTGAATTCTGTACACCCTGGTTACATCAGAACCAATATGACAGCTCCATTCCCGAAGAATATCTATCAAGGATATGCTCTTGAAAGGCTGGGTGAGCCTGAGGAGCTTGCAAATCTGGTCGTGTATCTTGCCAGTGACGATTCGTCTTACTCTACGGGTGTAGAATTTATCGCCGATGGAGGACAGACTCTTGGAAGAACGGATGAGTTTGATCCAAACAAGTATACTTTAAAAGTATAAGATAGAAAGCCCGGAAGAAGATTCTTCCGGGCTTTGTCTTTATATCAAACTTATCGATAAACTTCTACTTATAATGCTGAAATATCCCAAAATCAGAAGGTGTCCAGAGAGCAGCTTTCTGTCCGGCAGCTTTTAATGCATCATTTGCCCAGGTATTACAAGTATATAAAAAGTTGTAACTTCCATTAGCATCATAAAATGCGTCATTATCTCCATACACAGCATTGGTCGGGATCAGAATAAAATTACCATTCTTGTCCCTGTCAAATTTATTTTCTACAAACTGTACCAGCTTTTGATATTGAGACTTGCTGATCATAATTATTTTACAGTCGTCCCCTTCTTTCATAGTATCGTAATAGGTACAATGCATAGCAGACTCACTCATCCAGAAGGCCGCTTTAAAGGCCGTTGAAAATTTCAAATCAGCCCAGGTTGGTGTGTCCAGATAGAATCCTTTATCACCCCATCCAATTCCTATATAACGATAATCCGTTCTTTTTGATCTGGTGTTGGAAAAGGGAACTTTTGCACTCCAGTCTTGCCATTCATTTTTAACGGGCATAACAATATCCGTATGTACACCATTGGTATAAATATAAATAGGGATTTCTTTTCTCTCTCCATCATCTTTTGCAGAAACACTGATAAAAGGGATCAAAAAACCTAAGACTACATATACAATAACAAGCCCCAGAATAATCCCTATAGCCTTTAGAAATACAATCAATATTTTTTTCACACTCATGTTTTCAAGATTAATAAAATTTAATTTTTAATTTATTGCTAAACTATTTGTTTTTATCGGAAAAATAAGTAAATTTAGGTATGAAATAGTAATAAATATGCGTAAAAACACTAAATCCCAAAAAAGATTTAAAGTAAGAGTAAAAATTGCTCCAAAAAGAATACAAAAAAAACGTTGATTTTCTAAAAGATTTTATCTTTTTGAAAGTCAATTTTTCTTTTTAGGAAAGGCTTTTTTTAAGAGTTCTTGTTGTTTATAATCTTCATCTCCTTACATCTAAAAATGCAAGGCATGATCGGCAACCCTCTTTAACTTTGGAATGTAAATTGTCCAAATGAGGAGGTATCACCCCAAATCACCCTTAATTTTTATCTGAAGATTGCTCCAAGAATTCAATATTTCTTTTCAGACCTGCGAATTTAGTTCTCTTTACAGGAGACTTCCTGAAAATTTCTGAGAATAATTCCTGGGTAAGCTCCTTCCATTCCCCTTTTTTAAAATTTTTAAGAGGTTCATTAGGGGAAAATCGGCTCTGAAGATTAGGAGCAGAAAAACGATTCCATGGACAAACATCCTGGCATATATCACACCCAAACATCCAATCTTCCATCCTATCTTTAAAATAATCAGGAATTTCACTTTTTAGTTCGATCGTTGCATACGAGATACATTTGCTTCCATCGATAATTTTATCCGAAACAATAGCCTCAGTAGGACAAGCATCAATACACTTTCTGCAGGTTCCACAATGATTAGTGGTCTCATAATCCGCAACAAGCTCAAGATCACATATGATTTCCGCTAAAAAATAAAAAGATCCATTCTGCTTAGTGATCAGGTTAGCATTTTTACCAACCCAACCTATTCCCGACTTTCTCGCCCAGCTTCTTTCCAAAACCGGTGCTGAATCTACAAACACTCTGAATCCGAAATCACCGATTTCCTCCTGAAGTTCAGCCACCATTTCGCGAAGAATTTCTTTGATCACCTCATGATAATCTTCAGCATAGGCATATTTAGAAATTTTATAATTCTCCAGAACGGAGATTTTCTCTTTAGGAAAATAGTTATATGAAAGAGAAATCACCGACTTAGATCCTTCTACAAGTAATCTTGGATCCAGTCTTTTATCAAAATGATTTTCCATATACTTCATTTCACCATGGAAATTATTTTTGAGCCACAGCTCCAGATTACGGGCATCTTCTTCCAGAAAATCAGCTTTAGAAATACCACAGCTCTGAAATCCAAAACTTTTAGCTTTGGATTTTATTAAGTCAGAATATTTTTCAGCGTTTGAATTCATGATTTCCTGTTGCAAAACTAAGATTATTTTATAAATTTGCCGCCTTTGACATTCATATACCGAAACAAAAATATATCGAAAAACTGAAAAAATTAAAACTATGAAAAAAGTAGGTCTTCTAATAGGACTTTTTACCATGAGCATCACCTTTGCTCAAATTAGATTTGAAAAGGGATATTTTATTGATAACTCAGGTACCAAAACTGAAGTATTCATTAAAAATGTAGATTGGAAAAATAACCCGAAAGAATTCGAATATAAATTTGACAACAATTCTGAAGCAAAAAAAGAAAGCATAAAAAACATTACTGAATTTGGAATCGATAATGCTGGAAAATATATAAGAAAAACAGTAATGATTGATTATTCCTCCAGTAACCTTAATTCTGTTTCGGATAAACGAGATCCGGAATTTGTAAAAGAAACATTATTTCTAAAATATCTTGTTGAAGGAAAAACAAACCTTTTCTATTATGAAAATGGTGGTACCAGAAGGTTTTTCTACAATAAAGACCAATCTGATATTCAACAGCTTGTTTATAAAGTTTTCTCAGTTGATCAAAGCCAAATCGGGTATAATGAAGATTATAAAAAACAACTTTCTAACATTCTGGAATGTGGAATAGAAAATAAAGAAATTCAAAGAACAGATTACAGAGCCAATGATCTGACAAAGCTTTTCATGAAATCTAATGCATGTTCAAGTGGTAATTCTGTTAATTATACTGCAACAAAAGGTAAAAGAGATGTTTTTAATTTAAGTATAAGACCTGGAATAAGCTCGTCGGCACTTCAGACCACTGCTTATTCTTATGGATCATCCAGTACAGCAGATTATGATAGAAAAACATCTTTCAGAATAGGCGCCGAATTTGAATTTATTCTTTCATTCAACAAAAACAAATGGTCTCTTTTCTTAGAACCTACTTACCAATATTACAAATCCGAAGGAGAAATGACTAATTATCCAGGAGAATATTATGAGGAAAAAGTGAAACACAGTGTAGATTATAAATCAATTGATATTCCGTTTGGTGTCAGACATTATTTCTTTCTGAATGATCAGTCTAAGATATTTATCAACGGGGGTTACATGGTAAGTGTCAATCTCAATTCATCTATTAAAAGACAATATTCCGACATGAAAATTGAATCCGGAAATAATCTGTTTTTTGGAGCCGGCTATAAATACAATGATAAATTCGGAATAGAATTCAGGGTAAATACCTCAAGAAACATTTTAAGGAATTATAGTATGTGGAAATCCAATTATAATAGCGTGTCTCTAATCTTAGGATATACTCTTTTCTAAAAATTAAGCACAAGTAAAACGTTTTTTTCAGAAAAAAAATACGTAATTTCGTTCATATTTTAATGTTTAAAATCAAACAGCTATGTCTTTAACAGAAGTATTAAAATCAGGAAATTATCAATTAATCGACGTTCGTGAACCCATGGAACTGGAAATGGACGGTAATATAGAAGGTGCACAAAATATTCCATTAGGAGAAGTAGAGGATAGAAAAGAAGAAATTCTATCGATTGAAAAGCCTGTTGTTATATTCTGCAGAAGTGGAAACAGAAGTGGAAAAGCATTAGAATATTTAAATGCCCAAGGTTTAAAGGATGGCTATAACGGCGGAGGCTGGGCAGACCTGAAAGCAACAATCGAAGCAAATCAAGGAACTTTTTAAGTTCCTTTTTTATTTTTTAGCCCCTATCAATATGGTAAAACTTCAGGAAATCTTTCAACAACTTTGTATTACGTTTAATGGTCGTCATGAGCATATTTAATAAGCTGTGATATGAAATGAATTCGTGCATTCGTGGCTAAAATAAATTAAGCTGAAGAAACTCAACAGACTTTTTCAGTACTACTTCAGGAATTTCTTTATGTGGAGTATGTCCCACCTCAGGAATAATATATTTTTCTGAATATCCTTTAACCTGGGTTATTGTTTTTTCAACCTGATTCAAAGTCCCATACTCATCCTGTTCTCCCTGAATAAATAACAATGGGCAAGTGATATTGCCTAAAATATTTTCAATATTCCAATCTCGGTAACTTTCTCTAGTCCAGGTTTCCGTCCATGCTTTAAAGAGAACTTCCACCTTATCACCATGATATTTCTGTAATCTTCTTGCCAGATCGGTGGTTTTATAAGCATCCCAGGCATCATATACTCCTTTTAAAGTAACATCTTCAACAAAAATATGCCCTGCTTCACAAATAACTGCTTTAACTTTTTCAGGGTACTTTCCTGCCATAATCAGAGCAATTGTTCCTCCGTCACTATGTCCAAACAAAATGGCATTATGGATCTTCAATTCATTCAGCAGATCATTCAGAACATCAGCCTCCAGCTCCATATAGTTATTGGATCTTTCATGAGTCGGCATTGGATCGGATTTCCCATATCCAAGACGGTCATATACCAAAACATTATATTGTAAAGCTTCTGAAAGTCGTGTGGGAAAGTCACGCCACAATTGGGTACAGCCTAAAGAATCATGAAGAAAAACCAAAGTCGGCTTATTTTCATAAGCATGGATATATTCCAGATAAAGTTTTTTTTCTTTTATTTCTATTATATTATGATCTATCAAAGCTCAGTCCTCATTACAAATTAGGGATTTTGACTTCTTCAAATTCCTTCAGCAAATTACTAAAAACAGTTTCTACGGGAAGAATATCATCAATTAATGCCGAAACCTGACCTATTTCCAGTTCACCTTCTTCCATATCACCTTCGAACATTCCTTTTTTCGCACGTGCTCTTCCTAAAGAGGCTATTAAAGCCTCTGTATTCCTTCCCTCCTGGTAGATCCCTTCAAGCTCACTAAAGAACTTATTTTTGACCATTCTGACAGGTGCCAGTTCTTTTAAAGTAAGGTGGGTATCACCTTCATTCAGTTCGGTAATCTTCTTTTTCCAATTATCATGTGCACTGGCTTCAATTGTTGCTGCAAAACGAGACCCGATCTGAACTCCATCTGCGCCCAAAATCATAGCCGCTTTCATTTGAGAGCCTAAGGCAATCCCACCTGCAGCAATCAGGGGTTTAGAAATATGTTTTCTTACATTTGGGATTAAACAGAAGGTCGTGGTTTCATCTCTTCCGTTATGGCCTCCTGCCTCAAAACCTTCAGCTACTACAGCATCTACTCCTGCATCTTCACATTTCATGGCAAATTTTGTTGAAGAAACTACGTGAGCTACTTTGATTCCTTCTTTTTGAAGGGTTTCCGTATACGTTTTAGGATTTCCGGCTGAAGTAAAAACAATCTTAACTCCTTCTTCCAAAATAATCTGGATAATTTCTTCAATATTCGGATACAGCATAGGAACATTGACTCCAAAAGGTTTATCAGTGGCAGCTTTACACTTCTGAATATTCTCTCTTAAAATATCAGGATACATACTTCCTGCTCCTATTAATCCTAATCCACCGCAGTTGGATACTGCAGAAGCAAGTCTCCATCCTGAATGCCAGATCATCCCTGCCTGAATGATCGGATATTGTATATTAAAAAGTTTTGTAATTCTATTCTGCTCAGATTCCATCTTATGAAGCTTCTTAGCTGTACTAAAATCTATAAAATTGCTCATACTGTAAAAATACTAAAAACAAAGATTTTATAAGAAATTTAATCACTTTTTTCCACAAAAAAACCTTCAGCATTTACTGAAGGTTTTTACTTTATTTCTTTAAAGCTTCTTTTTTCCAGTTTCCTTTGAACTGGCAAGAATCATAACGACCGTCTATCGATATAAACGTAGTTGGTAATTTGGAATTTACAAATTTCTCAACCATCTCATTTCTTTTCTTATTAAGAGCCATTTGCTTTATCCTATCGTAATCCGTTTCCAGGGTAATCTGGTGAGAAGGAATTACTTCTTCGATTTTGACAATCTTTACTACTTTTCTTTTTCTCTCATCCTCATCATCAAAAGCAGTGGTAATATCATCTTTATTAAGACCGGCAAGCTCATAACTGATTGTTCCCGGAATACTTTCTCTTTCGATTTTGTTGGAACCATCGGCACCAGGAATTACCCCACCGTTGAATTTAGTTTTTTTATCTTCTGAAAATTTGAAAGCAGCATCTTTAAAAGTAATTTTTCCTTCTGTAATTAAAGTTCGGATACTGTCCAGTTTCTTTTTAGCTGTTTTAATCTCATCTTCCGTAGGAGTAGCCATCAAAAGAATATGTCTTGCATCATAGATTTTCCCCGATTTCTTGATTAATTGGATGATATGATACCCAAATTCCGATTCTACCGGATCTGAAATCTCTCCTTCCTGCAAGTTAAGCGCTGCTGCCTCAAATGGTTTAACCATCTGCCCTTTGGAAATATTCTTCATCAATCCTCCATTAGCTGCAGATCCCGGATCTTCAGAATAAATTCTGGCCTGGCTTTCAAAACTCTCACCTCCTGCAATATCAGCCTTGATTTTTTTCAGTTTATTGATCAGTTCATCCTTATGCGCTTCAGTAAGCTTAGGGAACGTCATAATCTGAGCTAAAGTCACCTCATCTTTAATTTCAGGTAATTGAGCTTTATATAGATTATAGAAATCGGTTACTTCGTTAGGAGTAACGTCTGCTTTATCGGTAACTCTTTGATATTTTGCTTGTCCATAGTAGGTATCGGTATCTATTTTTTCAATAGCATTTTTCATTTCATACCCATTTCTGAATTTGTAAGCCGTCAACATTGTTTTTTCATCAGGAAACTGAGAAAGAAGCTGGTTATATTTAGCATTCGCCTGCTCTTTAATAGCTGCAGAACGGTTTTCAATCAATGTATCCTTTTTTGCTTCATATACCAGAAGCTTATTATTGATCAGATTTTCCAAAAACTCACACTTATCCGTATTGGAAGCTCCCTGCTGTTTTGCATAGTTCATCTGTTCATTTACATCAGATTCCAGTACAATTTCATCCCCAATTACAGCAGCAATACCATCTATTAGGTCTCCTTGTTTTAACTGAGATTTCATGTTGGTAGAAAACAGCATCACAAAAACTCCAAAAAGAAAAGTGATCTTTAGTTTATTTATCATTTTAGTATTTTAAACAAGTTGCAAATTTAGAATTCTTAATGAATTACACTAAATTTTTTATTATAAATATTTCTTAAAAAGATCTATTTATTGTAGTTCAACATCAAATGTCGTTAATTCTTTGAATTGTCTCAGTCTGGCGAACATATCAGATTCATTGACTTCTTCAATTCTTTCAGTTCCGAATTTTTCAACAGTGAAAGATGCCATGGCAGAACCTACAATTAAAGCAGATTTCATTGTTTCAAAATCAATCTTATTTTTCTTTGCTAAATACGCAGCAAATCCACCTGCAAAAGTATCTCCCGCTCCAGTTGGATCAAAGACATCTTCTAAAGGAAGCGCAGGGATTGCAAATACTTTATTCTCATTGAAAAGCAATGCTCCATGTTCTCCTTTTTTAATGATCACATATTTAGGACCCATTCCAAGGATTTTTTTCGCAGCTTTTACTAAAGAGTATTCTCCTGACAACTGTCTTGCTTCCTCATCGTTAATGGTGATCACATCTGTTTTTGCAATCATAGTCATCAAAATATCCAAAGCGGTATCCATCCAGAAATTCATCGTATCTAAAACAACCAATTTAGGACGTTCATTCATTTTTTCAAGAACAGATAACTGAACTCCGGGATGCAGATTACCTAAAAGTAAGATCTCTGCGTCTTGCATAGAGTCCGGAATTTTTGGATCAAAATTTTCAAGAACATTCACTTCTGTTGCTAGCGTATCTCTTGTATTTAAGTCATTATGGTATTTTCCTGACCAGAAAAATGTTTTCCCTTCTTTTACGATTTCAAGTCCTTCAATATTTACCTTTCTTTTAGTAAACATATCAAGATGTTCCTGAGGGAAATCTCCTCCTACAACAGAAACGATTCCTGATTCTACGCCCAAAATAGACGAAGTAATCCCAATATAAGTGGCTGCCCCTCCTAAAATTTTATCTGTCTTACCAAATGGTGTTTCAATTGCATCAAATGCAACACTTCCAACAACTAAAAGTTTCATATATTTTTCAATGTATTTTAAACTGATTATTTTTTCCATTCAAAAGTATCCAGCAGGTGTTTCATATCATTTTTGATATAATTCACTGCGGGTGCTAATGAATCCGGTTTAGGTCTTGTATTAAAGTATAGATAGGCAGTTACAAAATGTTTTGTACTGTCCGTAATGTAAAATTGAAGATTAGAAGCACTTTGTCCTTTTAATTCATAAAAGTTTCCGTATACCTTTTTTTCAGGGTATTCGAAAGACTTGGTATCAATAGCACTGGCTTTAATAGTATGCTCGTATACCATTTTCTCTGATTCTTTGATATGATCTGCAAAGTCGTTGTGAATAGGATAATAAGTAACGAAAACTTTAGCTTTCATTTTCGGATAATTCAGATAGTACCAGCAAGGTCTTTTTGCATTTGTTATGTTTGCAAAATTTGAATATTCAAAAGTATAAGCACAATTCGACTCAAATTTTTGATATTTAGGTGTGGGATACTCCAGACGTAATTCTCCATAAGGTTTGGGAACCGGATCTTTTCCACATGAAATTAAAAGCAATGAAGCAAATATAAAAATGACTTTTTTAATCATTTTGCAAAAGTACAAATTAGATTTCAGATTTAAGAAGACAAATTTCAGTCTTTCAACGAGTTTTGAATATAGCTTTCCAACGGCTTCGGAAAAGATTTTTCGTGAGATCCGTGTAAGTCAGTTATGATATATCCGTTTTTGTTTATAAAATCAAGCCAGACCATCTCTGAAGTGATTTCAACATCTGCAATTTCAATGCTTAAATTTTTATGGGTAAGTTTATGCCTAATGGTTTTCACCCCTTTTGTAAATGATTCTAATTCTTGGGGAATAACAACAGGAAATTCGAAAAGTTTCTTCCAGATAAAATCATCTTTTCTCTGCTGAATTAAAAACTGTCCCTGATAGTGTACAAAATAGTAGTTCAGATGAAGATCCTCTGTTTTTACTTTTTTAGTTTTAACCGGAAAATCTGAAACTTTATCTAAAGAAAAAGCCAAACAATCTTCGTTCAAAGGACATTCTCCACAAAGTGGATTTTTAGGCTTACAAATTTCTGATCCCAGATCCATCATAGCCTGATTGAAATCCCCTACGTTTTTAGGCATGACTAGTTCTGCCAATTCCGAAAAGTAAGCAAAAGCCCTGGAACCTGAAATATCAAAATCATCAGCAAAAACTCTGCTTAATACTCTATAAAAGTTTCCATCTACAGCAGGCATTCTTCCACCAAAACAAATACTTGAAACAGCAGCGGCAGTATATTTCCCAACTCCCTTTAATTCTAAAATTTCGTCATATTGAGATGGAAAAACACCTCCAAAATCAGTCATAATCTGTTGTGCTGCCTTATGAATATTAATGGCTCTGGAATAATATCCCAATCCTTTCCAATATAGCAAAACCTCATCTTCCTGAGCCTCTGCAAGAGATGACACATCAGGAAATCTTTCAATAAAATTATTATAATGATTGAGACCCTGATTGATTCTCGTTTGCTGAAAAACAATCTCACAGATCCAGATTTTGTATGGATCTTTTGTTTTTCTGAAAGGGAGATCCCTTGCATTATTCTTATACCAGCCTAGAAGTTTGTTTCCTATATGAAGAAAGTCTGAATCTCTATTATTCTTTTCCAAAAAATTGAGTCTGTTTAAATAGTTCAAAATGTTTCAACATGCTTTAACCTTCACTTAGAAGGACTCGTATCAATAATCTCGAAACATCTGACAAAGATAAGACTATTTACTTTCTTCACCTACAGAGTATACCGGAGCTGTTTTAAGCCATTGGTATTTAAGCTTCTTCTCTTGGGCAATAAAACGGTACCCATCGAGTTTTTTTAGAAAAATATACATGGAATCTTTTTTCAGATGTAATCTTTGCTTGGAAAGAAACTGAAACGGGTAGCTGATGACAGAATCTCTTGTCGTTTTTTCTATGGTTCCTGATTTGAGTCTGTAAATAAAAATAGCTCTTCCACGACCTGAGGAACTGTCGACAAGCTTAATATCAGATGTTGAAAGAACCATATCACTTGCATCAAAACATTCATCCACATTCATTACATAAGCCTTGCCTTCCTGTCTTTCATCAGCAAAAAGATCTACCTTATGACGATCTGATACCTGGTTTTGCTTTTCACAACTTGTTGCGGAAATCATTAGAAAAAAGGGCATGCAGTAGCATAGCCTGGGTTTAAACACATTAATTTTCATAGAATTTGGTAGAAAAAAACCGATGTAGGTGCATCGGTTTTTGATATATAAATTAGATTGGTATTATTCCTGAGCGTATTCAGCATCCCATTCGTTACCATCATCTCCTTTGTGGCCATCCAGTTTAATAACAAAACTTTTTGTAGGAAAATAAGGAGTTAAACGAATGTCCAGCCATACTCTGTCTTTATTCACTTTATCCTGTTCAAAACGAACAATTTTGAACTTTTCAATAAGTTTATCCGGACCTTTGATTCCATCAAGGAAGGTAACAATCTGTCTTCTCAGATCGTCTTCATTCTTCGCATTCCAGTTTTCAAAAGCTCTTCTGTTCAAGAAATCCAGCAATACTTTAGTTACGTAATCAAATACACGAACTACCGAATAGGTTTGAAGTCCGATATTATCTCCTGTAAATAATGTTTTAGCAGAGAAAGCCATGATCTTTCCATATTCATTGACCATCGGGACTAGTCCCATTTTTTCCAGCTGGGAAATTTCACTTTTCTTCAACTCGAATTTTACGGCATCCACCTCATTAATATTCCCGTGTTTTTTACCTGCGGCTACCTGAGACATCAATGTTTTGTGGATTTTACCGGCTAATGAAGTGGAAGGTGGAAGTTCTACATTTTCTTCTTCTCCTACCTCTTCTGCTCTGCCACGTCCTACAAGCCAGTTACAGGTCATAATTACATTACTTCTATGAAGTTCTCCTCCTGTAAGGTTGGCAGAATGGAATAAGTCTACAACGTCATCCGGTTTATCAAGATTAGCGAAATCCGTAACCATCATTACCTTGTTTTCATTACATATTTTTGCCCATTTTTCAATAACTTTATTGGATCCCAGATAACCAGGAATGGCAAGAATAGAGTAATTATCTCTAAGGTCTAAACGATCGTAATAGCTTTTAAATTCCTCGGCAATAGCATCGATAAAGAGTGGATTGTCCAGATCTGAAAGTTGATCAAGACTTGCGTTAACAATGCTTACGTTATCAACTTTATCGAGTTCCGTATTTTTATAAAACTGTGCTACTGTTCTGTAAGAAGTTTCCAACTGACGAACGGTATCGAGTGTATTTTTTAGATTAGTCTTTAAATTCTGCTCAGCCTGCTGTGCTTTATGCTTGCAGGTATCAGCCATTTTATCAGCAGACTCATTTCCTTCCAGAAGACTAACCCACAGGTTGATTTTCTGAAGTAATTCTTTTCTTTCGTCTCCTTTATTATTATCGTTAAGGAATATTTCTTTCCTAGCTTTCCTTGTCGGATTCATGTTGGCGATACCATCCACAACAGATTCTACAAAACCAAACCCACCAATTTTGTTGAGCTCGGCAAGAGGATTCCCTTTCGGTTGTCCAGAATGTTGTTGCTGACCTTGTTGCTGGTTTTCTGCCGCCTGTAATTTACTATCCATGATTTTAATGTAAAGTCTTTAAATTATTTTTCAAGTTCTTGGGCCACTTCTTTCAATACTTCCACAAAAGCAGCTCTTGTCTGCTCGTTTTCCAGCATGTTACGCAAAATTTTATTTGTTTTTAGCTGGCGAACAATTTTATTATATTGTTCCTGCTCCATACTAAGCTGTTGCAAATAATTTGATTTCTGAGTAAGATTTTTGGGAGTGAAGTCCGCAAGATTTTGAAAACGGAATTCTTCTTCCACGGCACTGCCATCTTCTGTTTCGTGCTGTACACTTACTGAAGGCTGAAAATGCTTGAAGACGTCGTCCACAGTCTTTAATCCTGTTACAATTTCAGGGGTATACGTTTCATCGGTTGTAAGCTGACTTACAATTAATGACTTGTTTTCCTGGATTTCCTGAATAGCTTCATTAGCGTCTACTTTTATCTCGTTTCCGCCAACACCATAATTAAACATTGCCATATTATTATTATTTTGAGATTTTTGGTTTGGGTTAGAATGGGTCTTATCTGACGAATCAAATAAGCGACCAATCCAATGTTTAAATTTAAAAAAAAACTGTAACATACAAAATTTTGTTAAGATTTTTCTTGAATTATTTAATTATAGCTATATTATATGACATAAACTTGTCGTTTTCACTTCCCTAAACTATGAAAAATAAATAAAATCAAACCATAAAGAAATAAAAGAAAACTTTTGCACAATTTTCTTTTAGAAAAAAGCATCCATTCATGTTAAAATAGGAATTTCTCAGAATGTTGAAAAAAATATTCTTTATATTTAAGCAAAGTAAGCAGAATCATGAAAGATGTAAAAATAGCGTTTAGAAAACCAATATTTCCTGTTTCAGAAGCATTACAGCAATATTTGGAAAAGCATAACAGAACCACCAAAATTCAGTTTCTGTATGAAGACCTTCTGCGATTTAGTGATAGTATAAGCATCCTGGATAAAGATGGCAAAGATACCTTGTGGCTTGGTGTGTTATATTCTGAACATGAATTTCAAGAAATAGAAGCTAATTTAAATAAGATTTACACCCTCCTTCATTCCGACGGAGATGAAGCTACTTTACCTTATCTGAAAGTAGATACGATCGACTTTTGTACCTTCGGAAACTCTAAACCTTTTAGAATCAGGGTAAGAAATATTCTGAACGACAATCATACTAATTTTTATATTAAACAGGCCGATGCTTCCCGCATCTATGGATTGGAGCTTGAAGATTTGCTCTCTCCTAACCGGGTTAACTTTCTAATTTATAAAAACACCCTGATAGAAGAGCATATTTTAGGAATTCCCGGAGATGTTTTTATTCAGAATCATTTATTCAACTGTACAGAATTGGAAAAGGCACAGATTTCTAAGGAATTTGTAAAATTCAATGAGCGCTGCCTCATCGGGCTACTGGGTGATATGCGATCTTATAATTATGTTGTTATCCCAATACATGATTTCGACCAGATTATTTACAGAATCCGTCCTATCGATTTTGATCAGCAGAGCTATGAAGGGAATTTGAAAGTATACCTTCCCCAGTATTTCAAAGAAAACAGTCTTATGGTTAATATGGTAATGGAAAAGCTGAAGCCCAGTTCTATAGAACAGTACCGTAAAGAAGTACGTTCACAAATCGTAAAAAGAGTGACCAGCAGTAAAAACAGATTCGATGAACTCATTTCTATTATGAAAAAAGAAGACCTTGCGCCGGAAGCCAATGTTATAGAATTAAAAGCTGCTTTACAAAAGCTTACCTACGACGTAAATTTCAAATATTGTAAAACTATGGGAGACGTTCTGGAAACCGGAATAAAGTTTGTGCTCCGGAATTACAAGAAAGTATATTAAAAGAAGAATCCGTCCCACATTTAGTTGAGACGGATTCTTTCTTTTCTAACAATTTTGGTGGTTTACCAAATTTTTATTCTGTCCTGAGGTGCTTTGTATAGCTTATCTCCAGGCTTTATATCAAATGCTTTAATAAAGGCATCCTGATTAACCAAAGGTCCAAATGCTCTGAAATACCCCGGCGAGTGCGGATCTGTCTTTACCTGATTTACCATATACTGGTCAGTAGATTTAGTTCTCCAAACTGTCGCCCAGCTCATAAAGAATCTTTGGTCTTGTGTAAATCCACTGATTAATCCCGGATTTCCATGATCCTTAAGGTACATTTGCAATGCATCGTATGCAACAGCTACTCCACCTAAATCACCGATATTTTCCCCACTAGTAAATTTACCATTCACAAAGCTTCCTTTTACCGGCTCATATGTATTATATTGCGTTGCCAGCTGACCCACCTTCGCATCAAAGTTCTTACGGTCTGCATCCGTCCACCAGTTGTTAAGATTACCGTCACCATCGAAACGCGAACCACTATCATCAAAACCATGAGAAATTTCGTGTCCGATCACCGCACCAATTCCTCCAAAGTTAACAGCTGCGTCAGCATTAGGATTATAGAAAGGAGGTTGAAGAATAGCCGCAGGGAATACGATTTCATTATTCGAACCACTATAGTAAGCATTCACCGTTTGTGGAGTCATTCCCCATTCTGTTTTATCAACCGGTTTTCCAACTTTTTCCAGATTTCTCTGATACTGCCAAGCTGAAACATTCTGTAAGTTAGAATATAAGGTAGCACCTTGAGCAGGAGCTTCTACTTTTAATGCCGTATAGTCTTTCCATTTATCAGGATAAGCAATTTTTACACTGAATTTAGACAATTTCTCCTGAGCTTTCACTTTTGTTTCCGGAGACATCCAATCCATTTCATTAATATGGGTCTTGAATGATTTTAGCAGATAATCAATGTATGTTTCCATCTGTTGCTTGGCTTCAGGAGTAAAATATTTTTCAACATACAGTTTCCCGAAAGCTTCTCCTAAAACACTATTAACAAGACTCAAAGCTCTCTTATCCATTGGTCTCTGTTCTTTTTGTCCCTGAAGATATTTTGAATAGAAGTCAAAACGGATCTGCTCCAAGCTTGCATCCAGATTGCTTGCATTCCCGTTAATAACATGGTATTTTAAATAGTCCTTAAGTAAAGGAAGATTCTTCTGAGTCAGGAACTGATCCATATTCTGATAATACTTCAATTCCCCAACAATTACTTTATCTGTTTTTACACCAGCATCAGCTAAGTATTTTGGTAAGTTGATATTTTTAACCAATCCTGATAATTCAGACATATTTTTCGGATTGTATCTCAAGTTGGCATCTCTGTTTTGCTCCAGCGTCAAAAGGTAGTTAGCCAATTGTTTCTCAAAAGCGACTACATTCTCAGCGGACTGAGCAGAGTTTTTATACCCTAAAACTCCAAACAGTTTTCCAACATAGTTGGTATACTCACCTAGCGTTTTAGTGTTGGCTTCATTAACTTTCTGATAGTAATCTCTTCCTAAGCCAAGATCAGGACCTCCAAGATAGACAGCATTCATTTTAGAATTCTTCATATCTGCTCCTACTCTCCATCCATAGAAAGAATTATCTCCTAATCTGGTCGCTTCTAAAAGATATTTCTGTAAATCATTAAGGTTTTTAATAGCATCAATTTTAGCTAAATCTCCTTTTATAGGAGCAAGGCCATCAGCATTTCTTTTGTTTACATCCATAAACGATGCGTACAAGTTTTGAATCTTTTGTCCTTCTGAACCATTAGAATATTTTTCGGATAAAATTTTATTTAAAATATCCAGAGAAGCATCATCTACATTCTCTCTCAATGCATTGAAAGATCCCCAGCTTGCTTTGTCAGATGGTATCTGAGTAGTTTTCACCCAATTTCCGTTCACATAGCTAAAGAAGTCATCCTGCGGACGAACACTTTTATCCATGTAGGATAAATTAATACCTTCTTCTTTCACATCTTCCTTTGCAGGTTGTGTAGTGGTAGCTGTTGTTTCTGCTTTAGTTGTTGTTTCTGCAGTTTTGGCAGTACCACACGAATTTAAAAATACCACACCCGTGAAGGCTAGTATCCCAATATTTAGCTTTTTCATTAAAGATTATTTTTGATTGTACACAAACTTATCAAATATACGAATTTTCGTAATGTAGGAATTAGTAATTTGAGAATGTGTTAAAAGTAATGGGTTATGGGTTGCTGGATATGAGGTACGGAGTGCGAGGTACGGGTTTCAAGATGCGAGATTCGTCGGGATATAGGATTAGATGTTTATTATTTATCTCAATAGGCAATTTTAACTGCTCCCTACTATCTTCCATCTGCCACCTTCTCAAACAAAAAACCGCTCATTACTGAGCGGCCTTATTTTATATTGATACTGTCTTACCAGATTTTGATTCTGTCCTGAGGAGCTTTGTATAATTTATCTCCCTGTTTTACATCGAATGCTTTGTAGAATGCATCAACGTTGGTTAAAGGACCGAAACTTCTGAAATATCCAGGAGAATGCGGATCTGTTTTCACCTGGTTAATCATATATTTCTCACTTGACAATGTTCTCCAAACTGTAGCCCAGCTTAAGAAGAATCTTTGATCTTGTGTAAATCCACTGATAACTCCAGGGTTTCCTTTATCTTTCAGATACATTTGCAATGCATCGTAAGCGATATTTACTCCTCCCAGATCGGCAATATTTTCCCCGTTTGTGAAAGTTCCGTTAACGAACGTTCCTTTTACAGGCTCATATTTATCATACTGAGAAGCAAGGGCTTTGGTTGCTTTTTCGAAATTAGCCTTATCTTCAGGAGTCCACCAGTCTACCAGATTACCATCGGCGTCAAACTGAGCACCTGAATCATCAAATCCGTGGCTCATTTCGTGACCGATTACTGCTCCGATCCCACCAAAATTAACTGCCGCGTCTGCCTTAGGGTTGAAGAACGGAGGTTGAAGGATCGCTGCAGGGAATACAATCTCATTGTTTACCGGATTATAATAAGCATTTACCGTCTGTGGAGTCATTCCCCATTCTGATTTATCCACCGGTTTTCCGATTTTTGCTAAATCTTTATTGTATTGCCATTCCGAAACATTCTGAAGGTTTTGATATAAAGTTCCTCCTTTTGCTTCAGGAGTGATTGTTAATTTAGAATAATCTTTCCATTTGTCCGGATAAGCAACTTTTACAGTGAATTTATTCAACTTATTCAATGCTTTTTCCTTGGTTACAGAAGACATCCAGGCTAAATTATTGATGTGAACAACAAAACTTTTCTTTAAGTAATCGATTAGTTCGACCATCTGAGCTTTAGCTTCTGCAGGGAAATACTTTTCAACATATAATTTTCCAAAAGCTTCTCCTAGAGAACTGTTGATCAACTCATATCCTCTTTTATTCAATGCTCTTTGTTCCTGCTGACCTCTCAAATATTTACCATAGAAAGCAAATTTCATGTTTCCAAGATTTTCACTCAGATAAGATGCACTTCCACTAATCAGGTGGAACTTCAGATAATCTTTAATTATTGGAAGGTTCTGAGCACTCACCAATTTATCGAAGTTTTTATAATATCCAATTTCTCCGATGATCACCTTATCCGTATTCACTCCTACTTTTTTCAAATAAGCAGGCAGATCAACATTTTTCACCAAAGCAGAAAGTTCTGCCATTGTTTTAGGATTATACTGAAGGTTTGAATCACGGATCTGCTCATTGGTCAGATAAGTCTGAGCAACACTTTTCTCATAATCTACAATTCCTTTTGCTGCTTGATCAGCATTTTTATACCCTAATTCTTTCAGCATAGAAGCTACATACTTCTGATATTCCGCAAGAGCTTCTGTATTCTTTTCATTAACCTTTTGATAGTAATCTCTTCCCAATCCTAATGAAGCATCACCAAGGTATACGGCATTCATTTTAGAGTCTTTAAGATCAGCATCTATTCCCCAACCGTATAATGTATTTTCTCCTTCTTTCGTTACGGAAGTAAGGTAGTTTTGCAGGTCAGTCAGGTTTTTGATCGCGTCAATTTTAGTCAGGTTTTCCTGAATAGGCTTGATACCGTCTGCATTTCTCTTTTGCATATTCATGTATGTAGCATACAAATCCTGGATCTTTTTCCCTTCGCTTCCATCTGCAAACTTGTCTTTTAGAAGCGAATTTAAAATTGTCATTGAATTATTGTCTGTATCATCAGCCAATTTGTTGAAACTTCCCCAAGTTGGTTTATCAGCCGGAATTTTAGCTGTTTTCATCCACGTTCCACTCACGTAGTTATAAAAATCATCCTGTGGACGTACAGATTTATCCATCAGGCTAAGGTCTAAACCTTTATCTGTTGTATTCATTACTGTTTTGGTTGTTTTAGCCTGAGCGTTCACCGTATTTTGTGAACAAATTCCTGCTAATAAAAACAAAGAAAGCGTTAGTTTTTTCATTATAATAACAATTTATAATAATAAGTATCTGTTTTTTTTAATTCGTTACTTTTAAGAAAACAAATTTAATTAAAAGCTATATAAACTTATTAAAATTACAAAAGATATGATCCTAACGCTTAAAAAACCCTACATATCAAGTGGTTACTATTTCTTTCACATTCCCTGTTCTTTTTAAGAACCCCCAGGACTGCATTTCACCTTTTAAAGCTTTTCGCAAGCTTCTGAATAATACGATGTACATCAACCATCTGTAACCAAACCTTTGCGGAATGACGTAGATCAAATTGATCAACTTTTCTTTTTGCATCATAAACGCAATGATCGCCAGTGAAGCATCTACCAGCAGGAATAACAGATAGTAAACAAATATTTTTTCTCCGTTCCCTGACAGGATTCCAAAAAACATAATCAAATCGGCAAGAGGCGAGAAAAACGGAATAATATATTGGAATAATAAAATATTCGGCATCGCCCAAAGTCCCAATCCTTTATATTTTGGATTTAAAAACGTTTGTCTCTGCTTCCAGAACATCTGCATAATTCCGTAAGTCCATCTGAAACGCTGTTTTAAAAACTGTTTCACAGTCTCCGGAGCTTCCGTTACAGCTACGGCTCTGTTTTCATTAGCCACCGTATATCCTTCTCTTAAAATTTTCACTGTAACATCACAGTCTTCAGCCAAAGTATCGGAAGAATAGCCGCCAACCTCATCAATGACCGACTTTCTAAAAGCGCCTATAGCCCCTGGAATAACAGTTATGGCATTAATATGAGCATACGCCAATCTATCAAAATTCTGACTGGTTGTATATTCTATCGCCTGCCATTTTGTAAGCCAGTTAACCTGATTCCCTACTTTTACATTACCTGCTACTGCAGCAATTTTTTCGGAAGGGTCGGCATTTAAAAATCTTCCGATAAGATGCTTTACAGCATCCTGCTCAAGTTTTGTATCTGCATCAATACAAACAACATATTCTGCATCAGTCTGTGAAATCCCGAAATTTAAGGCTGTTGCTTTCCCGCCATTCACTTTGGTGAAAATTTTCAATTTCGGATGGTTGGAAAATGCAGCCATAGCCTTTTCATATGTTGAATCTTTGCTTCCGTCATCCACCATGATCACATCAAAATTCGGATACGTTTGTTTTAGTAGATTATTCAGGGAAGACACAATATTGACTTCCTCATTATAAGCAGGAACAATAACAGAAACTTTAGGATAGTTTTCCAAAACAGGAAATCCGCTCAACTTCTTCTCTTTTTTTCTTTCCCTGAAAGCCCAATAAGCCATTAAAAGCAATCTTATCAGACCCAATGCAATAAAAATGGTAAATAATGCAACAAGGAAATGGCTTACTCCATAGATCACTGTAGCTAAAACCAGATTAAGCTGCATAATATAATATGACTTGGTTTTAGGAACTGCCGGCATAAGTTCATTTTTACTTTTATGTAAAATACTGGCCAGATTGGTAAAGTGATATCCTTGTTTCTGCAATGTAGGAATTAAAACCTTAAGTGCTTTTATAGTTTCTTCGCGGGTATCTCCTCCTGCATCATGAAGCAGAATAATATTTCCCTTCTCCTGTTTTACTCCCTGCAAAACACGTTTTACTATTTCATCTGCTTTTATTCCCGGTTGCCAGTCTTCAGGGTCTATACTTTCTCCAATATCCAGGTAATTCTGCTGTCTTGCTAAAGCTACAGGAATAATCTCTTCCGATGTCGTAGGTTCGGAATCCGCATTATATGGGGCACGGAACAAAATTGTACTGTGTCCGGTGATGCATTCAAATAATAATCTTGTGAGTTTTAATTCCAGCAATGCTCTTTCCGGGCTTACTTTTGCAACATTTTCATGGGTAAACGTGTGATTTCCGATTTCGTGACCTTCCCTGTAAATCCGTTTTACCAGGGGAAGATTCTTTTCCGCATTTAAACCTATTAAAAAGAAAGCTGCCGGAACATGATATTTTGACAGTATATCCAGAACCTGGGGTGTATAGGTTTCATCTGGCCCGTCATCAAAAGTTAAAACCAACTCTTTTTGCGGAGCTTGCCCATATTTTTTCACCTCATAAGAGCTTGGATACGTTATATAATTTTCATCTGTAATAATCTTTTCTTTCGGATCTATTTCCAAAGCTATTTTTCCATCATGGGGAGTATTCAGCACGTCTAATACTTCTCCATCTCCGATATAATCTACCATAGTTTGCCCTTTTACATTTTCCAGCTTTTTTAAATCCAGTTTAGGTAAGCCTGCAAAGGTGAGGTCTTTATCGTAGAAATTCCAGATTCTGCTGTCTTCGCTTCCCAATCTCCAAAGTGCAGTTCCTGCCAACGGATATTCTGACGAAAAACGCATGGTATTGAAAATAGAAGCTGCATCATTGAAAAATACAGTATGCATATTATTTTTAAAGTCCTTATATGAATAATTGAGATTAAAAGTATTATCGTCAAAATTCATATTAGCCTTACTTGCACTCGCTTTTGTAATCGCCTGCATATAAGAAACGGAAACATTATCATCCGGGTTGGAACTCCAGTCATAACCATAAGCACCTAGTCCTAAAATAATTTTGTTGGCTGATGTTTTTTGTAAAATTTTTCCGGTCTGAGCTTCAATCCATTTTTGAGAAGAGATGGGGCCTGCATCTCCGGACGCAGAGTACTCATCATAAGCCATCAGTACAAAATAATCTACATATGGATCTAAATTCTGGATATTGTAATCATCATTATCCGTCATAATATCCATCGTAACCAATAAACTATTTTGCTTAAATGTTTCGGAAAGCTCTTTCATAAAGGCAATAAGGTCTACATCCGAATCCAGATTCATTTCCTCAAAGTCAATATTAATTCCCTTGAAATGAAATTTCACACATTCCTGGGTGATTTTCCGGATAAGTTGTGTTCTTTTCTTCGGATCTTTTAAAACTTTCCCCAGTCCTTCAGACCGGAACTCGCGATCAAAATTATTACTAAGGATAGGCATTGCTGCAACACCCGTCCGTTTAATCACTTTATAACCCTCGGGATCAATGTTTGTTCTCAAATCTCCCGTTTTAGGATCAAGGAAAAACCATTCCGGAAAAACCAGATTCACATGCTTGATATTTCTTTTCAGAGACATTAAAGACTGGGCATCCCAGGCAACATAAAATGCCGAACGAATCCCCCCGGGAAACTGGGACCAGTTTTTATTCTGATTTTTAAGCCTTTCTGCTCTTGCTTTTTCTATTTTAGCAAGGCTGGTATGTATTGTTTTTTCAGAAATAAAGTTTCTGAATCCTTTATATTCTTTTGAAATTTTGTTCTCCTGAAGATATGGTTTTCCTGCTGTAATGACAGCTTTATAGTCTTCATGAAAAGGTATTTTGGGACTTTTATCCAGCTTCATCATTACGCCTAATGCCAGAATCAGCAATACGCCAACGAAGATAAAAACACGAGATCCCCACTGCACATTTCTCCAACGCTTTTTATTAGTCGTTTGAAAAACCTGTTTTGAATTTTCCACTTATATCCTTTTTGTCAATGGATCTCAAAAAGTGTGAAAAACTGCTTCAAATTAAATTAAAAAAAAATTAAAAATTCAACACATTTATTGAATATTTACCAAAATACTAACTAAATCCTGAATAATTTTCTGAGACACAAAATGCATAAAATCATGTCGATCCAAATGAGGCATGTACAATTTAAATGTTTTATCCTGATCGTTGACTCTAATAGTATAGAAAACAGTGCCTATTTCCTTACCGTCTTCTCCTTTTCCAGGACCGGCAACTCCAGTCGTAGATAGCGAAATACGGGTATCAAATAATTGTTGACAACCTTTCGCCATTTCCTGAGCAACCTGCTCACTCACCACGGTAAATTCATCTACTGTTTTTTGAGAAACTTTTAGAATTTCTACTTTTTTTTCTGTAGCATAAGGGATAATTCCTCCTAAAAAGTATTTGGAGCTTCCTGAATTAGAAGTGATCATTTTAGCCAGTTCTCCGCCGGTACAACTTTCAGCAGTAGAGATGGTCAGCTTTCTTTCTGTTAAAAGCTCACCCAGTATTTTTTCAATTTTGTCTTCCGTAGTGGCAATAATATGCTCTCCTACCAAAGGAAATAACTTTTGTATTTCCTCTTCCAGCTGCTGTTTCAGTACAGACTCGTCATCACCGGATGCTGTCAATCTCAATTTCACACGGGTTCCTATAGGAAGATAAGATAAAGCAAGATTTTCAGGAAGGGCGAGCTCCCAATCTTCAATAATATCTGCTAAGACACTTTCAGGAATACCAACAACGGAAACAATTCTGGTACAAATATAATGAAGGGCAAATTTGTTTTTCAGATAAGGAATGATCTGATCTTTAACCAACGGCTTTACTTCATAGGGTACTCCAGGAAGGCTGAACGATAATTGTCCGTTTTGTTCCATCATCATACATGGTGCCGTTCCATAATGATTCTGGAAAACAGTCGATTTTGTGGGAACAAAAGCCTGCTCTTTGTTTCTTTCCAATATTTCAGATCGCCCTCTTTTCTCCATATAGCTTTTCAAATGCTCAAAAGTAACATCATCCAAAGCAATCTCATCATCAAAAAACTCAGCAAGAGCTTTTTTGGTCTTATCGTCACGTGTAGGTCCTAAACCACCAGTAGTAATGACCAGATCTCCAATTTCAAAGGCAGATTTGAGGGTTTCCTTAATCGTTTCAATTTCATCTGAAATCGTAAAAATTTGTAAAACTTTTATCCCTATGTTTTTGAGTTCGGTCGCAATAAAGTTAGAATTCGTATCCACGGTATTTCCGGAAAGGATTTCATCTCCAATAGTAATCAGAACAGCGTTTTCCATATTGTAATTCTTGAAAAAAAATCTATTACAAATGACGGGAAAATCTCCGGTTGAAGCAATATTTATGATGAAAATTATGAGTTGTCGAATTCATGAAGGGTAAAAGCAGGTTGGGCAGCTGTGAAATCGGTGAATTGTGAAATCGCAAAACTGTAAAATCGTAAAACCGTAGAATAGCGAAATGGCAAAAAGGCTAAATTGCCCGTAATCTCCTGAAAATTCCAACAAAAAAAATTACATTTAACGATTTTGCTGTTTTACGATTTTTCAATTTAGCTCCTTTAGCTTTTAGGCAAATCCACGATTTCGCCGTTCAGCCGATTTTACGGTTTTACGATTTCACAAATCATGCTTCACCCAGATCAGATCATCAGTATGATATCCTATTTTTCTTGCTTTTTCTAAGAATCGTTGTTTTATGCTTTCAGGAATGGTAGTGGAACGGGATAATATCCAAAGGTATTTTAAATTGTTTCCGGCTACCAAAGCGTATTGATAGTCATCATCAATATCTATTACATTATATCCTGCCCATATTGGCTTAAAGAAAGAAACTTTCAAGCGTGCCTCAGTCTTATCTTTGACAAATCTCGCTTCTCCAATAGACTCCTTCCATTCTTTCTTTACATAATTATATCCCTTATTATCAACACGAATACTTCCGTCAGGATTTTTAGAATAGGTAGCCGTTACGTTATCCATATCTTTCTCAAATTTATAATCGAAACGGGCAATTTCATACCATTTTCCAAGATACTTGTCTGCGTTAAAATGGTTGACGGCAACTGCACCTTTTGGGATTCTTACCGAACATGAATGAATAAGTAGGGCTCCTAAAACACCCAGAGAGATTGGTATCGCAATTTTCTGAAAATTTTTCATAATAATACAGGTTTATGGTTATTATAAAAAAGTCCAAAAATAATGCCTTTAGTCTGTTAAGGGACACTAAAATCTAAGAAAACACTTTTAGAAAAGCATCTTTAAACGTATTAGAGACTTCAATTTCTGCATCATCCGAAAGAGTAACTGTTCCGCTTTTGTGATATGATTTCACAAAATGTATATTGATAATATGGGAACGATGTACTCTGACAAATGGTGTTTCCAACAAATCATCAAAATGTTTCAGAAACCGGCAGACCATCTTTTTGGAACCATCGACAAGATAAACCTGTGTGAAATTACCATCTGCCTGCAACCTGAGAATATCTTCTGTTTTCACCACATCAAATCCCTGTAACGTAGGAAGAATCAGTTGTTGCTTTTCAGGTTTCAATTTTAAGTTTTCAAGTAAAATCTTATTCCGGTTCAGTTCTTCTTTCTTTTCCAGACTTTCCGCCACTTTATTAACTGCTAAAATAAGCTCCTGAATATCAATCGGCTTCAAAATATAATAGCTGGCCGATTTATTAAGTGCCTGTAAAGAGTATTGTGAAAAAGCAGTAATAAAAATGGTTTCATAAGAAAAGTCTTTGGTTGCTTCCAATACATCAAAGGCATTTCCATAAGGCATTTCAACATCCAGAAAAACAAGCTGCGGCTGTTTTTCAGCTATGAGAGGTACCGCATCTTTTATATTCTCAGCTTCTCCAAGAATTTCAATCTGAGGACAGTATTTTGTGAGATAGTTCCTTAGAACATCCCTGGCAATAGCCTCGTCATCTATAATAACAGCTTTTATTTTCATTGAAACAGATCCGGGTAATCTCCGGTTTTCAAGTAAAAATATGAATATTTAGTTTTTTATACAACTGAATAATGGTTGATAGTTGATAGTTGATAGTTGATAGTTGATAGTTGATAGTTGATAGTTGCAAAATTACAAACTCATAACTTATAACTTACTTCTACTGTAACCCCTTGTTTATTTTGCTTGTCAATTATTTTACAATTGATATCTTTTTTATACAAATCGTTCAGTAAGGTAATCCTTTCCAGGGTATTTTTCATTCCCCGTCCTTCTCTGGCTTTTTGATGTTGCGTCTTTAGCTTTTTGCTTTCTTCAATACCAATTCCATTATCTTCAATAATGATTTTCAAATGATCATTACTTTTTTCAAAGCGTAATTTTAAGAATCCTTTTTCTTTCCTGTACCTTAATCCATGCCAAATGGCATTTTCTAAAAACGGCTGCACGAGCATTCCGGGGATCTGAAGACTTTGCTGATTTAAATTTTCATCTACTTCAATTTCATAATCAAACTTATCCGAAAAACGTGTTTTTTCCAATGCCAGATAGTTTTGCAGCAGATCTATTTCCTGTTGAAACGGGATAAAATCCTCAGCCGAGTTTTCCATGACACCTCGCATCAGTTTTGAAAACTTGGTGAGATATTGATTTGCTTCGAGTTCATTGTTGGTTGCAATAAACTGGTTAACACTATTCAGGCTGTTAAAAATAAAATGGGGATTCATTTCCCGACGAAGCGACTGCAGCGCGATTTTCTTATTTTTAGTCTGGACTTTTCTCAGTGTCCAGAAAATAAAGCCTATTAAAGCTAATAATACCACCAATGCTCCGATGAGACTATAATTAAAAACATTTTTCTTACGGATTAATTCATCTTTGAGCTCCCTCTCCTTTTCCAGTTGAGAAATTCGTTGTTCTGTATCTTCAAGGATTTTATTATCAACCAGGCTTCTGTCTTTAGATACCAGATCCGGCAACTTTCCTAAAAAATCTCTGTACAACGTTACTGAAGCATTCGTATTACCAGAAACATTATAAAGACTGTCCAACTTCTTCACACTTTTTTGTGCTTCCATGGTATGTCCTTTTTCTATAGCGATATAATAAGCATTTTTAAACAGGCCTATAGCTTCTTCTGTGTCATTTTTTTTCAGATAAATGTCGGCTAGCTCCTGGAGCTGCTCAACCTTTTTTTGTGAATTATCTTTTACAAAATCTTCTTTTAAAACTTCTTTTTTAGCTTTAATGGCCTTATCAAATTTTTTGTTTTCTATGTAAAAATTAGTGAGTTTCTGATTAATTTCCAACGCTTGCTGAGGAGCCTGTTTTTTAGAAAGCTGAAAGGCATTATTTAGATTCTCTTCAGCTTTTGGAATGTTATTCTGCTGGATATTGACATCCGCCATCTGGCTGTAACTTGCAGCAAGCTCTCCTTTTTCACTTTCTTTCTGACTGATATCAATATTATTTTGAATAGCTTCTAATTTCACTTCCTGCGAAGGAGAAGAAAGCCTGGCTGCATCGTTTGAGTTAACCGCCTGATTTTCTTTAGAGTATCCTATTTTAGCAGCACGCCCGTAATTCATTATAGCAGGTGTTATTTTATTTTGCCTTTCCTGGGATTGTGCCAGTCTTCGGGTTACCTTTTCAAGATTTTGTTTATCATTAAGATTTTGATATAGATTTCGGGCTTTGATCAGATACTCTTCACTTTTAGGATAATTTCCCTGGTTGTAATAATCATTAGCCATTCCTACGTAGGTATCTGCAACTGCCTTATTATCATTATTATCAACTGCCTTTTGAAATTTTGAAGCCGATTTAAGGGCTTTTGAAACCCTTGTAGAATCCTGTGCGAAGGAAAAACTTCCCATCGCCAACGTCATGATCAATATAATTTTTAAAAATAGTTTCACCGGATTCAAATCTGTACTGCAAAGTAAGTAAAACTTTAAGAATCATTGATCATCATTCACCAAGTCAAAGCTCTGTTTCATCAAGTTGAAAGAAAATCAAAAATCAATACGTTCGTTTTCATATCTTTAGGAATTATACAATCAAATAAAACGAATACTCATGAAACCACATTATTATCTACTATTCACCCTATATTTTCTCATTAATAAGGCTTATGCACAAACTTATATCCAAAACGTAACGGTAGTAGATGTGATTAATAAAAAACTAATTCCTGCCCAGACTGTTGTTATTAAGGAAAACATTATTGCAGAAATCAAGTCTGCCAAAAAGATCAAAACACCACAAAATGTAACGGTTATTAATGGTACAGGTAAGTTTTTAATGCCCGGAATGACGGATGCCCATGTGCATTTTTTTCAAAGTGGTGGTCTATATACAAGACCGGATGTACTGGACCTGAGAAAACATGTTCCTTATGAAAAAGAGATCGATTTTGTCCATCATCATATGGAAGATTTTTTATTGCGTTATCTTAAAAGTGGAATTACCTCCGTAGTAGATGCCGGTGCGACTTACAATTTTCTCACTCTTCGTAATTCGTTTGCAAAGAAAGCTGATTTACCGTCAGTATATATGACCGGACCTCTTATTACGACTTATGAACCGGAGGCATTCAAAAACCTTGATAAAAATGAACCTTTTAAATTGGTTCATTCTATTGAGGAAGCCAAAAAACTGGTTCAGGAACAGCTTCCATACAAGCCGGATTTTATCAAAATATGGTACATCGTCACTGCAAAAGGAAAGGAAACCGAAACTGCAGCCCGAAAATATGAACCTATTATAAAAGCAATTATTGATGAAGCACATAAAAATAATCTTAAGGTAGCCGTACATGCTACTGAAAGAATCACTGCTCAAATTGCAGTAGAAAACGGCGCTGAATTTCTGGTTCATAATATAGAAGATGAGGTCGTACCGGACAGCTTTATAAAGCTCCTGCAATCCAAAAAAGTAATATTAAGTCCCACTTTAACAGTAATGGATAATTATTACAAAACATATGCACAGAAAAAGAATTATAATACATACGAATTAGAAAATGCAAATCCGGATGCCATCGGCTCTATGTATGATGTAAAGCATTTGTCCGGCACAGCGGATTCCATCATGCTGAACAAGCTGAAGAAACGCTTCAACCTCCCTCAGATCAATGCATACACATCAAAGGTAGATTCTATCCGGTTTATTAATTTGAAAAGACTTGCTGATGGCGGGGTAACTATTGCCGCTGGAACAGATGCCGGAAATATAGGTACCCAGCACGCTTCCTCTTTCATAGCTGAGCTTAAAGCTATGAAAGAAACTGGAATGAGCAACTGGCAGGTTTTACAATCTGCAACCATTAATCCTGCTAAAATATTTAATAAAGAAAATACTTCCGGAAGTATTGCTGCCGGCAAAACTGCAGATATGGTTCTTCTCAGCTCTGATCCCTCAAATAACTTAGACCACCTTACTCAAATAGAAATGGTCTTCAAAAACGGACGGCCCATGCAAGTTGATAAGATTGTGAAAATAATTCCCGAAACTCTTGTACAACAACAGGTAAACGGTTACAATGCCAGAAATATTGAGGCCTTTCTTGAACCTTATGCAGAAGATGTTGAGCTTTACACCTTTCCGAACAAGTTAATAAGTAAAGGAAAAGAAGCCATGAGAAAAAGTTATGACGCTATGTTCCAAAGATTACCTGATCTTCATTGTGAAATTGTAAACAGGATTATCAATGGCAATTTTGTGATCGACAAAGAAAGCGTTTCCGGATTAAACCGCCCGGGAAAAATAGAAGCAACCGCTATTTACGAAATTAAAAACAACGCAATTTCAAAGGTTTACTTTTTACCTTAAAAAGGCTTTTCATCATAGATTTTAAAAGACAACACGATAGTGCTGTCTTTTTTTATATGTTTTACCAAGTGAAAACTTCATTTCACCAAGTCTCTCCTTTTTCGGTTTTCAATCCTGCTAATTTTACTTCAGAATTTAAAACCAGAAATTATGAAATTAAGACATTTTTTATTAATCGGACTCTTTACAGCAGGTAGTTTTATCAATGCGCAGGAAGTAAAGAAAAATGCAATTGAAGTAACAGGCGTTGCTGAAATGGAAGTGGAACCGGATGAGATTATCTTCAATATCGGAATAAAAGCTGACAATAAAAATGAGCTTGCCGATAACGAAAAGAAATTATTTGAAACCTTAAAAAGTAATGGGGTAAAAAACGAAGACATCACCTTCAAATCGATGTACCAGAATATTTATTCCAAAACAACAAAATTTACTAAAAGCTTCCAGTTTAAGGTAAATGCCAAAACAAACCTCAGCAAGGTTTTTGAAGGTCTCAATCAAAAATGGGTAAGCAGTCTGAATATTGCCGAGGTAAAAAATACCAAAATTGCAGAATTCAGAAAGGTTGTAAAAATCAATGCCCTAAAAGCTGCCAAGGAAAAAGCAGATTATTTGTTGGAAAGCATGGGTAAAAAGACAGGAAGCCCTATTGAAATTGTAGAAATAGAAGATTATACAAGCGATACGGTAATGCCTATGGCTGCCTATGCCAGAAAATCCAGCAACGTACAGTTAGAAGCTGATGCAGGAGTAGATTATTCTTTTGATAATATCGAAAATATCAAATTGAAATACAGCATCAAGACAAGGTATGAAATACTTTAAGAAACTAATATAAAGACAGTTCAGAAGAGTTTTCAAGTTTCAGATTTCAAGTCTGAAAATACCAATCATTTTACTTTAGGAATTTAAAATAATAAACAATGACAACTTTTAAAATTTTAACAATAGCAGTAGGGACCCTTTTTTTGAGCTCAGGTAATATAAAAGCACATCAGCCCGGAATTAAAAACGGTTCGGCTGACCGCAAAAAAATATCGGCACAAAACACTCCTGCCGGAAGAGAAAATAAAATTCAGGTAGCCCTTTTACTGGACACGTCCAACAGCATGGATGGACTGATTGACCAGGCAAAATCCAGACTTTGGAATATCGTCAATACTTTAACCACCCTGAAGTACAACGGCCAGGCTCCACAAATAGAGATCGCTTTGTATGAATATGGAAATGATGGAATCCGTGATGAAAACTTCATCCGACAGGTAACCCCATTAACCCAGGACCTGGATCTGGTTTCAGAAAAATTATTTGCATTGAAAACCAATGGTGGTAACGAATATTGTGGAGCTGTTATCAGAGATGCGACTATGAACCTAAACTGGGATCGCAATGATAAAAGTATGAAATTGATCTACATTGCCGGCAACGAGCCTTTTGATCAGGGAAAGATTAATTACAAAGAAGTCATTTCATCTGCAAAAGCTAAAGGAATCTATACCAATACTATTTTTTGCGGTGACAGAAATGAAGGGATTCAATCTTTGTGGCAAAGTGGAGCGATTACAGGTAACGGAAAGTATTTTAATATTAATAGTGATCAGAAAGTAAGGTATATTGAAACGCCTTATGATATCCGGATTTCAGAATGTAATTCGAAGCTTAATGATACTTATATTTATTATGGAAGAAAAGGCTCTGAATATAAAAGCAATCAAATGATACAGGATAGAAATGCCGGAATGCTATCGGCTTCCAATGCTGTGGAAAGAACCGTAGCTAAAGCCCAAAAGAATGCTTATCAAAATGAGCATTGGGATTTGGTGGATAAAGCTGAAAAGGATGTCAATTTTATTGCAACAATTAAAGAGAGCGAGCTTCCGGCTGAATTAAAAGGTAAAAGCAAGGAAGAGGTAAAAAAAGCTGTTGCTCTAAAGTCCAGTGAACGTGAAAAAATCCAGAAGGAGATTGGAGAGCTTTCTAAAAAACGCCAGGATTATATTGACAGGGAAATAAAAAAACGAGGAAATACAGATTCGGATGATCTTGGGAAAGCTATTGAAAAATCAATTCTGGAACTGGCAAAAAAGAATGGATATAGCTCATAATAAATTAATGGTAACTCTTGAAGTTACCATTAATTATTTAATTCATCGCTGTCGCATATCAGCCATCAGACTTATCTTCCGAATTTAAAATATTTTGATAACGAATGTTTCTTGTTTTTCATAAATAGAGAAGCCATTTCCATTCCTGTAACTGAAAATGTGATCCCATTTCCTCCAAACCCTAACACAAAATAAGAGTTTTTAAAATCTTTATGCTCTCCAATATAAGGCAATCCGTCTTTCGTTTCTCCAAAAGTACCTGCCCAGACAAAATCCGTATAAAAATGATAATCTGGCTTTATCTTTTTTAATGTCTTCAGAATTTCTTTTTCCTTTTTATCGAGAAGCGCATCCCTTTTTTCAGCATCGAAAAAATCTTCATCCCCTCCTCCTATAAGTAGCCTGCCGTCATCGGTTGTTCTCATATACATATAAGGTTCGTCCGTATTCCAAACCAACGTATTGGAAATGTTTTTAAATTTGTCTTCCTCGATTTCAGAAACAATAGCGTAGGTACTTTTTAAATCAACAAACTTTTCTTTAATCATATCCTTGCTCTCGTAGCCTACACAGTAGATGATTTTTTTTGTCTTAATTTGAGGACCATTGGTCGTAGAAACCAGATTATACCCTTTAAAATACCCTACCGATTTCATTTCAGTTTTGTCAAATATATCAAGCCCCTTCTTACGGTTAAATTCTAATAGTTCATGGGCAAATTTAAAAGCATCAATGCTGGCACCCTGTTTTGACAGAATTCCTCCAAAAGTATTCTGGAAACTAAAATCTCTGTGAATTTCTTCCGGCTCAAGCCAGGTCACTTCAAAACCAGCATTTTTTCTTGCTTCATATTCTTTCTTCAACCAGGCAATATCTTTCTTTTTGGCAGCATAGTATAAAGATTGTTTTCTTTTAAAACCCGATTCTGTCTTTAACTTTCTGGCTAATTTTTCTATGGTATCTATCGAATCCGAACAAGCTTTATAACTTTCAACCGCCCCTTTTTCTCCAATCATGTCAATCAGTTCATAAAGGGGAAGATCTATTTCGTATTGCAGCATTGATGTAGTTGCCGAAGTACTACCATTGCAGATTTCACGTTTATCTATAAGAATTGTCTGATAACCATCCTGTACCATTTGATGGGCGATTAAACTCCCTGTAATCCCACCTCCTATAATTAATACATCACATTCTACATCAGATTTTAATGAGGGATATGATGTGATCAACCCATTTTTTATTAACCAAAATGGTTCATTAGACTTTAAATCCATATTAATATTTTAAACTAAAGTACTACTATTTATGATGATTTTAACGATTTCAAAGGCATTAATGGTGTAATTATTGTTTACTGACATTAAATCAAACCACATTTAAAAATATATACTATGATAACGATTATTCCAGAAGCCCCGGAAAATGTTGCTGCATTTAGTGCTACGGGAGAAGTAACCCGAGAAGATTTTGAAAACCTTGTTATTCCCCATGTAAAAAAGAAAGTTGATCAGTTTGAGGAACTTAATTATTTATTGTATTTGGATACGGATCTGGATAATTTTACCATGGGAGCCTGGCTACAAGATGCATTTTTAGGGTTAAAAAATCTTACAAAATGGAACCGAACAGCAATTGTTACCGATAATGAAAGTATTCAGAATTTCACGGCTATTTTCAGCGTTCTGATGCCCGGCGAATTCAAATCATTTCCAAAAGAAAATTTATACAACGCTCTTTACTGGTGTAAAAACGGTAATGAAGTTGAAGCATAAAAATACTAGCCACGAATGTACGAATCCATTTATTCGTGCATTCATGGTTAAAAAATAACCTCTTCACTTTTGGGATTTAAGCTAGTCTCTACCGAAATGATATTCTCATACATCATTTCATATTCTTCAGCCTGGAAACCTCACACTACTCAATAAGTTCAGCCAGCTCTAATGCACAGCCCCAAGCTACTGTAAAGCCTGAACCTCCGTGGCCATAATTATGAAAAACATTGGGATATTGGGGATCAAATGTAAAACGTACTTCATGACGTTTAGGCCTCAAGCCTACTACTTTTTCTAAAATCACAGGATTTTCCATAGAAATTCCCGCTTCATGAAAACGGGTTAAAATCAAATTTGTATCGTGGTCATCTGTTTCCATATTCCAGTCATTAAGATAGTCAGTACCTCCAATAATACAGTCTGTGCTTCTCCTGATAACATAGCTCAAAGCATTGTTTCGGGTAGAGTTTACACATGAATGAACATCGAACTGTTCTGTTCTTAATATCTGCCCACGCATAGGTAAAAGTTCTTCATCCTGACAAATTGATTTTGCCCCAAGTCCTGTACAATTGACAACATAGGCATCCAATTCACTTAACTGCTTCAAAGTATCTATTTCTAATTTCTCAAACATTCCTCCATTGGCAAGGAAACGTTCGAAAAGATTCGGCAAATATAACCAGGGCTCCGCTAGTGGTACGGTAGCTACATAAGCTGTTTCTGCACCAAGTGGCAATTCTTTCTCTACAGCATCACGAACAGATCCTTCAGGCAATTTTTGTGTCCAGGAAGTATCACTGGACGTATTATAAACTACCGTAAAAGGAATAAAGGAAACTCCGTTATCTGGAAGCTGCTCTTGTAAATAACGTTGGTATGATCTGCTCCCCCAGCGATTGGCATCTTCTATAGGATTAATCGCAAAAGGAAACCATATTGCTCCAACCTTTTGTGACAAAGTATCTTCGAATCGTTCTTTGGCCAGTAATCGTACTTTCCATCCCCTTTCCTGTAAAGCGATGGCACTTGTAAGACCTATGATACCGCATCCAACAACTGTTACCTGTTTCATTTCTTAAGAATTAATAACAAGCTTGAAGATACTATTTTTCGTCCTAACAAAGAATTTCATATGATCACTTCAATCTAAGAATAAAAAAAATAATGCAAACATTTATACTGACCTGAGTATTCTAAGACATATGCAAATTATATCTTGTTAAATTTACAAAAGGTTCTTCCCTTTTTACGACAGCAAATATTCTATATACAATTTTACAGCATACAGCATTGATAATAGAATTATGTGCTTTTCCCTGTTGTTTTTTTCTTTGGTAATAAGATTTTAATTCTTCATCATAAATTACGGCAGAATTAGCACCATTAAAAAGAATCGTTTTAATTCTTTTATTTCTAAGTTTACTTGTTTTAGTTTTGCCTTGAACACTTGTTCCTGATGTATGCTCAAAAGGAGCAATCCCTGCATAACAGTTGAATTTCCTTGGGTTTTGAAAACTTGTAAAATTATTCGTTAATACAATCATATAAGCTGCTGTGAGGAATCCAACCCCTTTCACTTTGGTTATTTTTTCAAAGTTTCGGTTGAGGTGTTGTTGATTATGGATTTCCTGTTTTATTTTTTCTTCAACTAATGCTATATTTTTATCCAGTTGCTGTATATGGCCCATAATATCATTAATTTCAAAACTTACATCAGCTATTTTATTGATCTGATAAAAAGCTTTTATCTCATTCTTGAACTGTGTTCTTACCTTTATCAAATGATTTCTGTAGGTAAGAAGATTTTTTATCTTAAGCAGTTCTTTACTGGGAAGGAGATAAGGTTTAAGTTCTTTGCAATATGTTTTTGCATACTTGGCAATCCTCCAGGCATCAACTCGATCATTCTTTCCTCTTTGTATTCCCTGACTTAATTTTATTTCGAGAGCCGGGACCTGATAATAGCTTATTTCTTGGCTTTCCAATATCCTGGCAAGGAGCAGCCCATAATTTCCTGTATTTTCAAAGCAATACCACAATTGAGCATTCTCTGGGATGTTTCTTGAAATCATACTTTCAATTCCTGATAGAGTATTTTCAACTTTAAAAAAAATGTCTTTCTCTTCAGAATCACTCATGATACAAACATCCAAGGTATCTTTGGAAATATCAATTCCTATAAAATAACTTTTCATAACTTTGGATTTAGGATTTATCCTGAATGAACCATTTTGAATAATGCTAAAACCTTTAATAAGCCTTAATGCTTAACATTCTAAATGGCAGATATTCAAAAGAGAAAATAAAGTCTGATACTCAGAATAGTTCTGTTCTGGAAATCTGTTTAGTTCACTTTATTTTCTCTGGTTCTTCAGAATATAATTATTATCTAATTTAATACTAATTCATTGTGTAAATCTAAAGGTAATCTGTGATGAAAAAATTAAACCGCAAAAAACTTTTAACGACTTACCAAGATCATTAAGAATCTCGACATGATCAACACTCATTAAATTCACAATTTAGCAAATCAGCGTTTTCGCGATTTTGCCCTTATAAACATAGAAGATATGGCCTTATTTATCACATGTAGCACATTCCACATGTATTTCTTCGTTGGGTTTTGATGTCCGGTACAAATACATATATCTTATGCTTATTAATAAGCCTATAAAAGTCATTCCTACTCCAACCAGCGATGGATATTTAAATGAAAAGCCATGTTCTAAAGGAATCCCACCTAAGAAAGCTCCCATTGCATTGGCAATATTAAAGGCAGCCTGCATAAAGGCGGCAGCCATCATTTCGCTTCTAGGAGCCGCTTTCATCATCATAATATTAATTGGTGAAGCCACAGACATCGATAATGCACCACAAATGAAGGTGAGTACTAAAGCGATCATTTGGTATTCCGAAAAGAAAAATACTCCTGCCAGCGAAGACATCATTAAAAATAATAAAAGTGAACAGGTCTTCTCAGGTCCTAACTTATCAGATAGAAATCCTCCCGCAAGATTTCCCACGACCATTCCCGCTCCTGCAAGAACCATCACATATGCCATCTGGCTACCCTTAATTCCGGCAATAATAGTCATCAAAGGTGTTATATAACTAAACCAGGTAAAAAGTCCTCCAAATCCGATAGCAGTAATTAACAATACCAACCAGGATTGCTTATGTTTCAGAAACTTTAATTCTTCCAAAAAATGGGTATCTTGTTTCGTTTCCATAGCAGGAAGCCAGAATTTTAAAAACAATAAAGCAAATAATCCAATAACAGCCACAATAGCAAAGTACCACCTCCAGTGGAAGGTATGTCCAATATAAGTAACCAAAGGAACCATAGCAAGGTTAGCGACCGTAAGCCCGGTAAACATCAATGAAATATAAAAGGCTCCTTTCCCTTTTCCTGCCAGCCTGGATGCAACCACTGTTCCTACTCCAAAGAAGGCACCATGGGGCAAACCCGACATGAATCTAATGATTAACATCGTAGTATAATCAGGGGCAATTGCTGATAAACCATTAAATAGGGTAAAGATCATCATTAAAACGATCAGGACTTTTTTAGGAGGAAACTTCACAGAATATCCGATCAATATCGGAGCTCCGATCACCACTCCTAATGCATACGCTGAAATCAGGTGTCCGGCCTCCGGAATACTTACCTGTAAAGAACGGGCAATATCGGGAAGCAATCCCATAATGGTAAACTCCGTAGTTCCTATCCCCAAACCACCAATAGCCAGTGGTATTATCCTTTTATCAATTACTCCCATATCGTTTAAAAGTTACTTTTAATATGATCTAATGACTGCTGTATCTAGCATTAAGATCAATTCATTATTTTGAAAGTGCAAAAATCGACAGAAATATTCAGTTTTACTTCACCTGAAATGATAAAAATTTGCTCCATATTAACCTTTTTAATTAATTTTATATCTATAAATAATCAAGATAGAACCAAATGAAGATCCAGAAAGAGAGTATTGAATTTGAAAAAGGAAAGTCTTTTAAGCTTTTTGCACCTTCTTTAAAAAATTGTTTTTTCTGGCACTATCACCCGGAAATAGAGCTGGTATATGTAGAAGCCATTAATGGAATCCGTCATGTAGGTAAGGATATTTCCGGCTTTACAGATAGTGATTTGCTTTTAATTGGTTCGAATGTACCTCATCTTAATTTTGACTACCGGATTCAAACCGAATGTAAACAACTGGTACTTCAAATGAGAGAAAATTTTCTTCAGGACATCATTAACCCCGTTCCTGAATATGCAAGTATCAGGCATTTACTGGAGCGTTCTTATCTCGGATTATCCTTTTCCGGAGAAACAAAAAGAATAGTCGTTGAAAAACTTCAGGTTATCAAAGATAAAAGCTCCTTTACATCATTAATCGGCCTTATTGAAATTCTGCAAATCCTCGCGGATTCAACGGAAGTCAAAGAGTTGAATAAAGAGGATACAAGAATAAAATGGTTTTTAAACGACAAAATAAGAATGGGAACCATCTATGATTACATCCATGAAAATTATGACCGGAAGCCCAACGTTAATGAGATTGCAAAGATTGCAAGTTTAAGTACTCCTGCATTTTGCCGATATTTTAAAAAGCAGACCAATATGACCTTTACTGATTTTGTCAATAATTACAGGATTAACCAAGCACGAATATTTTTATTAAAGGAATCCTCAATAACCGAAGTTTGTTTTCAGGTCGGCTTTGAAAGCCTTTCCTATTTTAATAAATTATTCAAACAACATGTGGGAGAAACTCCGTCTGAATTCAGAAAAAGGCATTTGGAGAAAATAGAAAATTAGCTGTGGACTAATTGCAAAAAATGAAATGGTAAATTATCAAAAGGAGATATTTTATTTTTAATTGAAAGAGTACTATATCTGAATAACCTATTTGAACTCGGTATAACTTCAAAAAAAGAGGCTGTCTCAAAAGGACAGTCTCTTTTTAGTATTTCATTGAAAAAAGATTTCGATATTTTGAATAAAAAAAATATCTTGGAAAAAAGAAGATATAAGTCAAAAAAGCAGTCTGTTTTAGGCTGCTTTTGACATTTTCTTTAGATTGTGGGCAATTGCGAGTATGCCGATTTCTACCTCGACTTTATTTTTTCCCCGAAGCATGAATCGTTTAAAATTTTTGTTGTGTTTGAGCTCTGCAAAAACAGGTTCAACATCATGGCATCTTTGTTTTCTGAGTTTGATGCCCTTGCTGGTATTAAGAAGTTTGAAAACCTTTTCTCTGATTTTTGCCAATTTAGGATTGTTTTGTGAAGTGGTTATTTGTCCCGATTTCTGATCTTTTCTGAAGTAATTATATTTAACATAAGCTTTTATTTTCTTAGATTTTAACAAGTTGTAATTTTCTTCTGAGCCATAACCAGCATCAGCAACAAGCTCTTTGGGAGCTTTATGATAGCTTTCTTCAAAACCCAGTAAATGAGTCGCTAATGTTTTGGTGTCTGTTGGGTTGGGATGAATTGAATAATGTAAAATGAATTGTCTATGGGTAGAAATTTGTAGATTGTAAGCGGGTTTTAGTTGTCCGTTTCGCATATGATCCTCCTTCATTCGCATAAAAGTAGCGTCTGTATCGGTTTTGGAATAGGAATTTCTATCTTCTAATAATTCTTGCTGTTTTTTATATTTCTCTAAATTATCTGCCCAGTTTTTCTTAGCATAATTCAGTTTCTGACGAACTTTTGAAGCTACTTTTTTATCTTTCAAAACTTCATTGATCTTTTCGATGGTTTGAGTTACTTTTTCAGAATCTACTTCTTTAAAATCAATACTTTCTGTATTTTCAAGCTCGTCTTTGGCAACTGTTTCTGCATAGTTCCAAAGCTCTTCTAATTGCTCTGCAATCCTTTCTTTGTGTTTTTTGACAGCTCTTCCCCAAACAAAAGTATAGCGATTGGCATTGGCTTCTATCTTGGTGCCATCTACAAAAGTGGTTTTCAGACTTACCAAACCTTCCTTTTCCAAAAGAAGAACAATTTGTGTGAAAATAGCTTTAATCTCACCTTTCAATCGTTCACTACGGAACCTGTTTAAGGTGTTATGATCGGGACGGCTCATTGCAGAGAGCCACATAAAATGGATGTTTTCTTTCAAGGCCTGCTCCATTTTGCGGCTTGAATAGATATTGCTTAAATAGCCATAAATCAAAACTTTCAAAAGCATTTTCGGGTGGTAGCAAGATGTTCCGCCAGGTTTGTAGGTTTTAATTAAGCTTTTGATATCCAAGCCATCAATAATGTTTGAAACAATTTTCACAGGATGTCGCTCATCAATCAACTCCGATAAATTGGGAGGAAAAAGCAGATTTTCTTTGGGGGTGTAATCTTTAAAGACTACTTTTGACGTACTTAACACAATGCAAATTAATCAATTTGCAACTATTAGGAAAGCGAAAGCTTTCCTTTTTGCATAAAAAAGGCTATCTCTTTTGAGACAGCCTCTTATATTTTAATGTATATGTTTTTCTGCGTGATAAGAGCTTCTTACAAGTGGAGAACTTTCCACATGTCTGAAACCAAGACTTCTTGCGAAGTCACCAAATTCATCAAACTCTTCGGGAGTAATGAATTTTTTCACAGGTAAATGCTTTTTGGTAGGCTGTAAATACTGACCTAATGTAATAACATCCACATTGGCATTTCTAATGTCTTCAATCGTTTGAAAGACCTCATCTTTGGTTTCACCCAATCCAAGCATCATTCCTGTTTTGGTTCTCCTTTGACCTGCTTCTTTCAGATATCTTAAAACTTCCAGACTTCTCTCATATTTAGCCTGAATTCTTACTTCTCTTGTCAAACGTTTTACGGTTTCCATATTATGAGAAATCACCTCAGGAGCTACATCGATCATTCGGTCAAGATGCTTTGTAATGCCTTGAAAGTCGGGAATCAAAGTCTCCATGGTAGTTCCCGGAGAAATTCTTCTTACGGCATTCACCGTTTCCCCCCAAAGAATAGAACCCATATCCTTCAAATCATCACGATCTACTGAAGTAAGAACCGCATGTTTGATCTTCATCAATTTGATAGAACGTGCTACTTTTTCAGGTTCATCCCAGTTAACATCCATCGGTTTTCCGGTTTTTACCCCGCAAAATCCACAGCTTCGTGTACAGATGTTCCCTAAAATCATGAAAGTTGCAGTTCCTTCCCCCCAACATTCACCCATATTCGGGCAGCTTCCACTCTGGCAAATTGTATTTAATTTATATTTATCAACCAAACTTCTCAGTTCTCTGTAATTCTTTCCGGTAGGAAGTTTTACACGAATCCACTTTGGTTTTTGAACGGTAGTGTCTTGAACTAAATTTTCCATTTCTAAAATTGAAGTTCAAAGTTAAGGAATTTTTAATGGAAACCATCTACCATTGAAATTGATGGAACGTATAATGATCTATTCCTTGGTGTTCTTCTATGTTTCTAAAGGCTAAAAGAGTGAATTGCGAAATCGCAAAATTGTTGATTTGCAAAACTGCAAACTCCTGAATTCAACATTTTGACAATAGAAGGCTCTTAATAGCTTAATGGAAATCTAACGGTTAAAGAATCTCTATTTGTTAAAATTACTCTTCATCAAACTCATTATTTTTCAGAAGCTCAGCCAAAACTTTTTTCGCTCGCATCACCCTTACTTTAGTGTTGGCTATAGAAATTCCTAGCTCTTCGGCGATTTCCTTAATGCTCTTCTCTTCAAAAAACCTCAGTTTAATAATATCCTGATAATTAGCGTCTAGCGATTCAATGGTTTTGATGATTTTCTTTTGCTCTTCATTAGAGATCATCAATTCTTCAGGGGATTTTGCAAATTGGTTTTTTACTTCATCCAGGTTTTCTGTGGGATCCTGATTTTCACGGCTCCTTTTTCTCCAAAAATCAATCACCGTATTCTGTGCAATGGTTAAAATCCAGGTTTTAAATTGAAAATGAGGATCGTACATATCCAGTTTCGATAATACCTTAGAGAAAACGTTTACGGTAATCTCATCGGTATCATTCTCGTCCTTTACCTTTTTCATGACAAAAGAAAAAACATCAACCCAGAAAACATTAATGAGCTTTGTCTGGGCTTTCTGATCCTTTTCTTTTGCTTTTTGGATGAGCAGGAATAATTGTTCGTCGTTCATTTAATAACAAATATAATTTATTTTAAGTGAAAAGGCAAGAAAAGCAAAACCGCTAAATTGTAAACTTGCAGAATCATTAATTTGAAGAAAAATTAACAATTTAGCATCCAGACAATTTTGTGATTTAACGATTTCACAGTTCAGCAATTTCGCAATTATGCCCTTCCGCCTTTTTACCTTTCAGCTTCTCTTTTTTAACCTTGAATTTATTATCTTTGCAACGTTAAATTTTAAAGAAAAATATAATAATGAATTCCTTTATAGAAGAATTACAATGGCGTGGTCTTTTTGCCGATATGATGCCCGGAACTGATGAGCAATTAAATAAAGAGGTAACGACTGCATATATCGGTTTTGATCCAACAGCCGATTCTTTGCATATTGGAAGTCTTATTCAAATAAAAATTTTAGCCCACTTTCAGCAACATGGCCACAAGCCTATTGCCCTGGTTGGAGGTGCTACGGGAATGATCGGTGATCCTTCCGGAAAATCTGCAGAGAGGAATCTTCTCGATGAAGAAACCCTTTTACATTATGTTGAATGCTTAAAAAATCAGCTTTCAAAATTTTTAAATTTTGATGGAGATGGACCTAATAAAGCTGAACTAGTGAATAACTATGACTGGATGAAGAAAATCTCATTCCTGGATTTTGCTAAAAATGTAGGAAAAAACATCACAGTAAACTACATGATGGCTAAAGATTCTGTAAAGAAAAGATTTTCAGGAGAAGCAGGAGCAGATGGAATGAGTTTCACAGAGTTTACGTATCAGCTTATTCAAGGGTATGATTTCCTTCATTTATACCAAAACAATAATGTAAAATTGCAGATGGGAGGTTCTGATCAGTGGGGAAATATTACCACAGGAACAGAATTAATCCGTAGAAAAGCTCAGGGCGAAGCTTTTGCATTGACCGTTCCTTTGATCACTAAAGCTGACGGCTCTAAATTCGGAAAGTCTGAAAGTGGTGAAAACTACTGGCTGGACAAAAAGAAAACATCCCCTTACAAATTCTACCAGTTCTGGCTGAATGCTACAGATGAAGATGCAGAACGATTTATCAAATTTTATACATTCCTGAGCAAAGAAGAAATTGAAGCTTTAGTAGCAGAACACAAAACAGCTCCACATGAGAGAAAACTTCAAAAGAAACTTGCTGAAGAAGTAACAGTTTGGGTTCATGACAGAGAAGAGTACGAAAAAGCACTGAAAGCATCTGAAATTCTTTTCGGACGTTCTACCGCTGAAGATTTGGTAAGCCTTGATGAGGAAATTTTCCTTGAAGTATTTGATGGTGTTCCTCAAAAAGAAGTTGCAAAAGCTGATGTTTTAGGAGTAAATATTATTGATCTGCTTTCTGAAAAGTCAGGTTTCCTTAAATCTAAGAGTGAGGCTCAGAGAGAAATCAAAGGAAACGCAATTTCAGTTAATAAACAAAAGGTAAATGATACTTTTACGGCTAATGAAAGTGACCTGATTGACGGTAAGTTTTTATTACTGCAAAAAGGGAAAAAAAGCTATTTTATTGTAAGAGTCATCTAATAGAAATAAATAAAAGAGTCGGTTTTATAACCGGCTCTTTTTGTAAAGGAAAGTAAGGCTTCACAGCCATTGTTCAAAATAAAAATAGGCTGCATCACTTTTGATACAGCCTATTTTTTATTGATAGTAGATTTGATTTTTATAATTCAAGGAAGCTATGGAAAACCGCAGCACTTCTAATGCCTTTTCCTACAACTGTATCACTCTTCGTCACTTCTCCGTCAACATAAATACTAACGATCAGCTTCGAATCATCATTAGGAAGATCTGCATTAGCAGCAAGGTTCAATTGTGACTGGCTCGAGTTAACAAAAAACTCTCCGCTTGCCCAAGGCAAAGTAATAGGTGTAGTAGGAGTATTATACATATTATTCTGAACAGTTCCTACCTGAGTTACAATCGTTTTTGAAATTACACCGGTAGTTCCTTTTACCTCAAACTGTACAATATGATCTTTGAATTCTTCATCGTCATCATCCTTTTTACAAGAATTCACTACAGAAATTACTGAAAATAATACGATGAATAAAAAAGAAAGTTTAAGTAAACTTTTTGATTTGTAAAATTGCTTCATTTCTCCAAATAGATTTTTTAATGTTTCAAATATAAGTTTTTTATCAATATAAAAATAACTTTTATGAAAAATTTCCAATAAAGATTTACAAACAATATCAAATCTGCAAAATGAAATTTTTCTTATATTTTAATAGTTAAATGCCATATTTATGAATCATTTAACGATCATTGCCCAAACAGATGTAAACGTTGTTATTAAGAAATAACAATATTGAACGTTTTAGGATTTATCACTTTAATTTATTAATTATCTTTGTGCTTATGAATTTAGATTACCTAGTAAGAGAACCCGAAAATATTACACCTAATACTCCGATTCTTTTTATGCTTCATGGCTATGGAAGCAATGAACAGGATCTTTTCAGCTTCAGAAAAACACTTCCTGCTGACTGGCTTATCGTAAGTTTCAGAGCACCGAAGGATACTCAATTTGAAGGATATTCATGGTACGATATCGACTTTAATAATCCTGAAGGTTTTATAGATGTTGATCAGGCAAAAGAATCCCTAAATAACGTTTTAGAAAACATGTTAAAAATAATTAATCATTATGGATTAACAGAAAGCAAAACTCATTTATGTGGATTCAGCCAGGGAGGTATTTTATGTTATGCACTAGCTTTGAAATATCCTGAGCTCTTTAATTATGTGGCATGTTTAAGCAGCTACCCTGAAGAAAAAATATTAGGCGATATTGTTAAAGACAAGAAAAAGCTGGAAAGGCTCCGATTCTTTGTATCTCATGGAACTGAGGACGTTGTTATTCCATTAGAATGGGGACGAAAGGCTGCGGATCTTTTGTATGATTTGGGCTGTTACTTCACTTTCAGAGAATATATGAGCGGACATGGAGTCAATCAAAAAAATTATATGGATTTAATGGATTTCTTTTCAAAGTAATTTACGAAATAGAAAACATTCCCTCAAATACATTACAAAATACATAAACATTATTAAAATTAAGAATGTTTTTTTACTGAATGTAATGATAAATTCACTACATTCAGTAAATGAAAATTAAGCTTTTTATATGGGTCTTTTTTTTGAGTGTTTTGATGAATGCTCAAAATTCATTTGAAATTAAAGATGCAAAAAAAACAGTCATCCCTTTTAAGCTTATCAATAATCTCATTTTCATCCCTGTTACTGTTAATGGTGTAGAGCTTACTTTTTTACTAGATACAGGAGTTGCGGAAACTTCTATTTTTAGTCTGGAAAATAAGGAGCTCAAACTGACGAGTCTGGAAAAAATTAAATTTTCAGGATTAGGAGGAAGTGCCAGTATAGATGGATTCCGGTCGGATAACAACATTGGTAAAATAGGAAAAAACTTTATTAATAATTCCCTGAGTCTGTTTATTATAGTCGATCAGGAATTTAATATTTCCTCCCATGTCGGAATTCCCGTGAATGGCATCATTGGATATCATTTCTTTAAAAACCATCCAATCTCAATAGATTATATCACTAAGAAAGTAACAGTTTATAATGACGAGAATCTTTTTAAAAAGAAGACCAGAAAATTTGAAGTATTTCCTATTTCTATTGAAAATAACAAGCCCTATATTGAAGCAGATGTAGAGATGACTAATGAAAGAAAAAGCTCTAAATTATTAATAGATTTAGGTAATAGTGATCCTATTTGGCTATTCCCTACCCTCATTAAAAATTTCGTTTACAATCGTCCGAATATTGATGACTTTCTGGGAAGAGGCTTTAATGGTGATGTCTATGGCAAGAGAAGCAGAATTCATAATTTTTATATTGGAGATTTTAAATTTGAAAAGCCTTTGACCGCCATGCCTGATGAGTTTTCCATTCAATACGTCAATCTGGTTGCAAACAGAAGAGGATCTATCGGTGGAGAAATCATGCGTCGCTTTACAGTTATTTTTGACTATCCTAATGGAAAATTATATTTACGTAAAAATAAAAATTATGACGATCCTTTCCATTTCAATATGAGCGGGCTGGATTTTAAGCAAGACGGATTACAATGGGAAAAAGATTCATTTTCCCTTGAGACCAAGAGTCCCACTAAAGCAGGAAATGAAGTTCAAGTCATTAATAATAATTTACAATATAAATTTGTTTTAAAGCCGATCTTTTCCATTGCAGGGGTTCGAAAAGATTCGCCGGCGGATAAAGCGGGTTTAAAAAGAGATGACCAGATTATTACCATCAACGGAAGAAAGACGACTGAAATGACTCTGGAACGTATTCTGGAATTAATGAAGTCTGATGAAGGACGAACCATTACCATGGTCGTTAAAAGAAAAAATGAACAACTTACTTTAAGTTTTATCTTAGAGGATCCAATCCCTTACCAAGAATAGTATGAAAACAGAAGAAACCACATTAGATAGAATAAGAACAAGACCGAGATTCAAAATGTTTACACATCTCAGTAAGGAAGAGTATGCAGAAAATCTCAGCAAATATCTCAAAGAACATAAAGATGAATTTTCAGGTAATGTCAATAAAGAAGTGGCCACCATTTGGGTTGCTACAGAATATGATAATTACTGGAAACCCAGACTAGCGCTACGTACTGAAGCAGAAGATGACGAGATCGTTATAAGAGGCGTATTTGGTCCCAGCTCAGCCGTATGGACCTTCTTCATGTTTCTTTATTTTACGTTCGCCATTTTATGGATGACATTCTTCACCATGTATTATGTGGAAGAGCAAATCAAGAGCTTTGAATTCCCATGGGCATTAAATGCGTCATTTTTGATGCTTTTTTGTATTGCCGGAACTTATGCCGCAGCCAGATTCGGGCAGAGTAAAGCAAAAGATGAAATGCAAAAATTAAGAAGGTTTGCGGAAGAGTCCACGCTTCAATTTGAGAAGAAGTCTTAAGGAGCAGGAACTTCCGGCATTTTAGCAGGTTCCTGAATCTCGACCGCTTTTGCAGCTTTGATTGAATCTGCTACTTTTTCCCTGTTGTCCTGTTCTTTGATTATTTTCTCAACATGAGGCTCAATGAGCTTATTCATTTCTTCTACTGAAATATTATTGGCGTTAGGATCTTCCAATAATTTTCTCCATGGTTTTCTTCCACCCCATTTATAATCTCCGAAAATCATCACGGCGGTTCCTTTTGCTTTTGTTGTCGCACCACCAGGATTTAAGATCCATGTATCCGCATAAGAATAGAGCCATTGTGCATCATTCTTCAACAATCTCAGACATGAGTGTGATGCAGGATAACCCGGTAAGTCATACTGGTGCCATCCTATCCCTCCGATATTAAAAATATTGAAATTATAAGGAAGCTTCCATTCACTGCTGACCGTAGAGATTGATAACTTCTTTTTCCAGTTGGCAAATGTTAGCCCTCTCGTTGTTTGCGCAGATTTTTTTCCCATACTCGTTGGTCCCCATTTTACGAGGCTTCCGTTAGAATATACTCCGTAGGCCTGGATAGGATATGAAAAAATAACAAACTTTTTCACGCCACTCAATACGTCCAATTGCATTGGAAACGGAGAGTATGACATTAATGTAGTATCCATTTTAGCCGGAACAACCAAAGTATCAGAGTTCCATTTATTTTTTGAATCCAGCCTGTTTAGTGCCAGAATAGCATATCTTTCTCTTTCCGTATATTTCTTACTGAATGCAGAATATACAGAATCTCTTAGTTTTTTATTTTTAGGAAGAGCTAATGCGTTATAGAACCCATTTTCCTGCATAGCAGGTGGGATAGATTCTTTTTTTACCACAGAATCTTTCTTCACTGAGTCTGCTTTTAGAGCCGGAGCTTCCGTATTTGTGGTATCGCTAAAAGTGTCATTTATTTTCTCGATTTCCTTTTTACATGAAACAAGAAATAAAGCCACTACCATAGTGTATAGAAAAGATTTTTTCACAAGTATGTTATTCATAAATATAAGAGGTCACTTAGTTTTGCTACTCAATACAAATATCAGACCTAAAAACCGAATAATCATAGGGATGAGAAAAAATACCGTAAAAATACGGTCGACAAAATAGTCATACTCAAAACCATTTATGGAGAAACTGCCATTTTCTGAGAGATAATCAATGCTATCCGCGACGCTTTAATTCTTGAATCCACCTCTTCTTTTTGAAGAAATTTACCTTTATACAGTCCATATTCCGGATGATCGTTAAAAACGATTTTCTCTACAGAGTAAATCTCGTTGGGAATGTTCGCCCCAAACCAGAATTCATCTGCCTTTTGCTTCCAGGTCACCTCATACAAGACAGCATCTTGCGGATATTTAGAATCAGCGTTCTGTTTTGCATAGTCAGCTGCGACCTGATTTCCATACAGAGTCGACATGCTGCTATTTTTAGGGTTTATGGATGATGTTAAAGGAATCATTAACAATGGATTCTCTGTCAGTCCGCTACTTTGCTCAAGTGAAGCATTGATATTAAGAGTTTCCTTAGGCTCCTGCCGGCATTCCAATACCAACATACAGCCAAAAATTAAATACAAAATATTGATTTTCATTTTTGTTCTATTTTTTTAAGTTGAGATATAAGGTATAAAGGGGGTGTAAAAACATAATCCTGGTTTTTCATAGGACGATGGCACTCTACGCATTCTTTATCAAAATCTGCATGATCACCATAGGGTTTAAGGTCATTTCCTTTCCACCTTCCCCAGCCCCATCCTTTTGTCTTAGAATATTTTTGGGCATCCTTCACCATAAATTCCACTTGAATGAACTCTCCTGTTGATATATTTCCATCTTCCTCAACTTCCTGTTTCCATGCCGTCTTTGCGAAAACAGTACCATTGGGCCAGGGATTCGTACGGTGCTCCTGAATAGCTTTTACCGCAGTCTCATTTCCAAAAATAATCCGCATAGTCCCATTATCAAAACGATCGGTTGTACTAATTGCTTTCCAATTTCTGTAATCGGGAATATACTGCAACCCATTCGGTGAGGGGTTTACCTGAGCGTATTTAAGATTACCATTAATCCATGCCCTATATTGTTTTTCTGCTTTATTCAACTGGACACTGTCTGTCAATTTTCTTGGAACAATGGATAACGCATATTGTTTAAGGGTCTTAATCTGCTCATTATTCAGTTTTGCTGATGAATGTATTGCAGCATAGCTCGGTAATGGCATTTCGCCTGATAATATTTTATTAACAGCATAATAAATGGTAGAATTTTGCTGTGCTTTAGGCCAGGCAGCCCATTTTGAAAAATCCAGAGATTCTCTACCTTCTTTGATATGAGACGTAACAAAGAAATTGGCAGGAGTCACCTGATCATACCATCTCAAATGAGTTTCAGAGGAATGGCAATCGAAACAAGAATTTCTCAGAATTGCATTCACTTCTTTTGGAACGCCGGCGAGATTTTGAGCAGGAGTTCCGTAATTGATTTTTTCAGGACGAAAAAACTGAATCAGAACAAATGCAATCAATAGAATTGCTATTATTTTAGAACCTTTTTTCATGACATTATTGATTAAAGTTTATTAAAATCATAACTCAAAGGTAACTGCAAACAACAGCCTATCAATCTAATTTGATCATGAAAGGGAAAAATAAGTCTTTAAAAGCGAATATATTCTTCCGAAGAATGAGTAATTTTAACAAAAGTATTTTAATATTCAACGGACCAGATCAAGTCAATGAAAAAGATCAATCTCTATACCCTCACGTTTCTTGCAGTAAGTATTATTATTTTACTTATCAGTTTCCTTTCTTTTCGTTATCTATATTCATCTTCAAAAGAAAACATTTTTAACAGTAAGATTGAAGCCGGAAAAAGAGAGTCCAGAGAGATTGGTAAATTATTGGAATTGCAGCTCAAGCAAGGGCTCTCAAAAGATGCAGTCATTCAAAATCTACAGACCAGCATTGTGAATACAGATACCCAAAGTGGATTTATCTGTATGTATAATCAAAACGGAATTGAACTTTGTCATCCTAATCCGGCTTTCATCGGTTAGAAAATTGAGAAAAATAACTCAGGATTTACCTTTGATAACAAAAACCAAACGGATTTTATTGACCTATTAAATTCAGGAAAAATCAATTCCGGCATTAGGAGCTTTCCTAATAGTATGAACCGAAGTTCAGAGATCGTAAGCGTATATCCGGTGGAAGGAAGTGATTGGATGGTAGCTTCCCATGCCAATATCAGCATTATCGAACAGCAGATCTCAGATTTATACTTTCAATTCTTAATCGTCTTTATTATAGCCACTATTATTATTTTAGCCACTAGCTTTATCCTAATCCGTTTGATCTACAGAAAATATGAAGCCCAGACCAATGAACAAATCAGTAGCCTCAATACTGAAATCAATAACCTGACAGCTTTAAATACTCAACTCCATACTCTTCAGCAAAAATATCATGAAACACCTTCCTTCATACCTGAAAGCCTGATTACAGAAAGCTTCAGGAAAAGAATCACTACTTATCATAAAGATGAATTGATCTCTATTGAAACAATAGACATCGCTTATTTTTTCCTGGAAAATAACTCTGTATTTCTAATCACATTCAAAGGCCATCAGTACTCTATCAATTCAAGCCTTGACGAACTTATAAAACTATTGGATCCACAAATGTTTTATCGCGCCAACCGACAATTTATTATTAATATCAAAGCTATTGAGAGCATCCTTATATATGGGAAAAATCAATTAAGACTAATTGTACAGCCCATAAGTGATGAAACCATTCTTATCAGTAAAAATAAAGTAGCTGATTTCAAAAAGTGGATTGAGCAGTAATTGATTAAAGCAGCTCAATACTTAGAGCCTGTTTAAAAAAGTAATAATAAAAAATAGTAAGGGTTAAAAGTTGCATAAAAATTGTCATTTTAGAGTTGCAAAAGAAAAAAACATCAATGTATCCAACAGACTTAACCCAAACTCAGTGGCAATTTATAAAAAAAGCATTAGATTTTGATGACAGAAAACGAAAATATGATTTGGTTGTCATTTGGAATGCTATCAGTTATTTAGTAAAAACAGGCTGTCAATGGAGACTTTTACCTCATGATTTTCCCAAATGGCAATTGGTTTATTACTATTATTCAAAATGGTCAAATCTGGAGATTTTCGATTTATTATTATCAAAATTGAGAGAGGAAGTACGACGAAACAGGGGTCAGAAAGCGCAGGCAAGTTTAGGAATTATTGACAGTCAAAGTGTTCGTTGGGGAAATAACCGTTCACTCAATGGCTTTGACGGAGGTAAAAAAATAAAAGGAATCAAGAGACACGTTGTGGTAGACAAAAATGGTTTTTTGTTAGCCGTAATGGTAAGTGTAGCCAATGTTCATGACAGTAAGGCTGCATTGTTACTGATCAAAACACTGCGATATTTACTAATTCCGCTTCAGGTAATCCTGGCGGACGGAGGTTATAGAGGAGAGATTATTGAGGAAATAAGAATTAAGTTTAATTATATCATTCAGATCGTAATGCGGAGTGACAAAAAAGTAAAAGGGTTTGAGCCAATTCATAAACGATGGATTATAGAGCGTACATTTGCTTGGTTTGATAACGATAGAAGATTATGCAGAAATTATGAACTCTTAATGGAATCCTCTGAAAACATGGTCAAATTATCCGCCATAAAATTATTACTGAATAAAATTTAAACAGACTCTTAATATTTTTAAAATTCGAAATTATATTTTTTAGGAAAAGATTTAAAGTATAATGCAGAATCCTGCGGGTGATAAAGGTCAAACTCCTGATTTAGGCAGTGTATATAAATATTTTGTCTCCGTAAATAGTTGAGCAGTGAATCCAAATCACTTATTATGTCGAAGTCTGAAACAATAAGGGTATCCTGAGAGGATATAATTCCCATTTCAATTAAATTAACTACTTCATGTTGATTAATTTTCCCTTCTGATAAAGCCAGATATAATATTTTATCACATCCGATATTTTTAAACTTTTCTTCCTTGATATTCTCTAAATCACGTCTTGCACTAACGTCAATCAATCCTATTTTCATGGTACTCTAATTTTCTATTAAAAAATAAAAACCAAATCCAACATTATTCTTTTTAAAATTGAAAACTCGCACTCCAAAAGAGAATGTTGGATTGGTCAACTAAAAAATACTACTGTTTTAAAATTTCACTATTGTCTTCTTTAGGGCTCTCCGTATTCAGTATAGTCTGATCTACTTTGGCCAGCTTATTCTTAGTCGGAATTTTATAATTTACTGAAATACCGAAGCTTCTACTATCAAATCGATTATCTACATAAATAGGACTTGAAGTATTAATTGCTTTAAATGACATTCTGGTACTGTTAAAAATATCGTTGGCATATAAAGTAACCTGCAATCTATCGTGGTTGAACTTCTTACTCAAAGTTAGATCAACCCTATTTACAGTAGGTTTTGTCGATTGAAAATAATAGTAATTTCCTGTGGTTGAATACATAAATACAGGGGAAAATCTGATTCCCTTTGGTAGTATAAACTGTCCTGTTGCATTAAAAATCCAGATTCCCGTCTTATCCTGGATATCTTTTACATCCTGAAACTGATAACTGGCGTAGAAGTAAATAAAGTTAATCTTATCAGGATTGAACTTAAACTTTACAATATCACTAAAAGGTTTATTGAAAATGATAAACGGTAAAGGAAGTCCCATATTGAAAGTATGCTGCGTCAGACTATGCACATTAATATTGGTCTGCGAAAGTTTATAACCATCTCTTTCCATATACATCACCACCTGATCTTTAACATGACTTACATTATAGCTAAGAAATGCATAGTTAAAGGCACTGATCTTGGCTTCAAAATTATCATATATCGTAGGTTGTACGTTCGGATTTCCCATAATATCTACATTGGGAGACTGCAGAATCGTATTGTTAGGATTTAACTGTGAAGCATTGGGCAAGGATATTTTTTTATTATAGTTTAAATTAAAGTAAACTGACCTTGCAAAATCGTACTGCATACTTGCATTCGGAAACACTTTAAATTTTTTGAACGGAGTAAGGTCATTCCATTGAGGAGTCTGAAGGTTTAATGAAGATCCTGAAATATCATAATCCTCAGCCCTCGCCCCCAAAATAAAACTGAATTTTTTCAATTTTGCATTGACCTCAGCATATGCTGAAGCAGTTTGCCTCTGATAATTAAGGTTTTCAACACCCAAGTTATCAGTGGTGAAATCCATTTTTTCATAAAGTCCGCCTAAGCTTAACTTACCTTCGTCCAATAACTTTATCGGTTGGGAATAATCTACCCGTAAATTATAAAAGTTTTGCCTTGACCCATTAAATCCGGATTGAAAAAAGAAAGCCGGTTTTGTAAAGTTATTATATTGATCAAACTCGGTTTTATAATTTGAATAAACCAATCTAAAGTCGAGCTTTTGGTTTTTATCATTAAAACGCTTTTGATACGTTGCTGCTATTTCATTTCTATAGCTTTCATTCTTACTTTTCCCTGTATTAGCATAATCCCTTACTACCTTTTCAGGATTAGTATCGCTAATAGGCTGAGACGGGTCAAAATTTTCATTCTTATAAAAAGATATTCCGCTTCCCGTTAAGAGCGCATCATTATTGTTATTATAAAAATCATAATTAAGCAATAAACGGTCTTTTCCTAAGTCAAATGTCACAGCCGCTTTTGCAAAATAACCTCTGGAATACTTATCACTGAAATTATCCAGCAAATCATCCATTTTATTACTGCTAAAGCTTTCAGCATAGGTTTGACCTGCACTAAGCTGCCATCCGAATAATTTATTTCTGGAGTTCAGTACAATACTATTACTAAACCTATTTCTGAATTTATCATAATCGGTAAAACGATAACCTCCGGAATAGGTTGCTGTTAAATAGCTTCTGGCACTTTTAGCAACAATAATATTTAAAATAGCACCTCCCGAGGTTGCAGGAAACTCTGCTCCGGGTTGCGTAATAACCTCAATCCGGTCGATTGAGCTGGCCGGAAGCCCTTCAAGGAATGCAGTTAGGTTATTCCCTGAAATGTTGAGCGGTCTGCCATCCATATAAACAGCTAGCGGCTTGCCTTGGTACATCATTCCGGCAATATCAGTAACGACCATGCCCGGAAGCTTTTTCAATCCATCTAAAGATGTCCCTGAATTAAGGCTGGGCTGTTCCGAAAAATTAAAAATTGTTCGGTCAGCTTTTTGTTCTATTGCTTTTTGCGTTTTGGTAATATTTACTCCTTCAATTTCCTTATAATCTTTCTTTTCCTGTGCAAAAATAGATAATGAGGCTAGCAAGCTGATCGTAATAGCTGTTTTATTCATAGGTTATAGTTTCTCTTGTATTAAGAACTCTCCAGATATTTTCATATCCCCGTTATCAGTAATTTTATATTGTAATGTATCTCCGGTAATTTTATTGAATTTTACATCTCCATTTTTTTGTATTTCTATTACACAATGTTGTATAGTCAGTTTCTCCCGAGATGATATATCGCCATTCCCATCCAGTTTAAAAACTGAATGATTGATTGTAAAAGGGTTTTTAAAAATAAAATCACCATTCCCTGAAAGTTTAAAATCAAATTGATTCATATCCTTAGGTAAAAACACTTTGATGACGGGATAATCTTTATTACGATCGAAAAGTTTTACATAAATATTGGCGCGGATATTTTGGTATAATAATATATTACCGTTTTCTTCTTCAATTTTGAAGTTTCCTTTGGTTTTTTCATCTATTTCATATTTAACCGTATTGTCGTCAGAATTGAAAAACAGTACAGAAGCATTGCCTTGTAAAAAGCAGCCTTTATTGTTTAAATGAAATGTATTTTTATTGACGATATGATCATTAGTAAGTAGTACTGCAGCTAATATGATTAAGCCAATAACAACAAATGTGATCACAAATAATACTTTAGACATTTTTATTGGTTTTAAAAAAGGATAATAATCTAAGAATAAGGGTATAAAGAATAAATAGGTTTAGGATGAATTTTCCTAATATTAAAAGGTAATCAAAATCCATATGGGGTATGGTATGATAGAGGTTCCCAATCTTTATAATAAAAAAGCGCAGGAAGGTAAACAGCAAATAAAAAACCATGCTAAAATGGACGATACTGTATATGAATAAAAAATTATCAAATTTCACCCGGCCTCTCCATAACTCTATTAAATAGGTATAAGATCTTCTGTACAGATTCTTTAAATTAAAGTAATCTGATAAAACCCAATATCCATCATTTTTCAAAAACGGTAATAGTGAAAAGATAATGATCGCCAGATTGGCCTTTAAAAATAACACTATAAAATTGGGATCTCTGACAACAACACATACAATCATTGCAAAAACCAGCTGGTAGTATATTCCTGCCAGATTGACTACAACTCTTTTGATTTTATCCAGCGTCCATATCTTAGTCACGTTTGAATAAAAAACAGGAAATATAAAGAAGAAGCCAAAACCAATTTCACCCGGTTGTATCCCAAATTTTTTTGCTGCAGACGCATGACCGAATTCATGAAAGATTGAAGCAAAAAAGATCGACAAGTACAAATAAAATACTTCATATTTATTTGTAATTCTTAAATGTACTTTACTCGATATTGTACTGGTCTGAATGGCCACTACTGATAAAAATAAAGTGATCAGAAATAGAAAAAGAAGAAAAAAAGTTCGTTCTTTATTAGGCAATAAAAGCTTTAGTACATTGGTTATTTTATCAACATAGTTATGCCTAAAAATAGTAAATCTAAGAAAAATACCACCATAATTTTGTTTATCTGTTAAACTTAATTTATCTTCTATATTACTTAGTACGAAATCAAATTCTTCCTGATCCAGACTAAGATTTTCATATATTTTTTCACTATTGATTTCCTTTTCTTTTTTCAGGAAACTAATGACATTAAATATGTAATCATTGATTACAAAACATTTTCCCTTATACTCCATAATAAGTTCCTGCCCATTATTTGCCAGAGAAACATTATTAAAATTAATTTTGGAATTTTCAATAGTCTCCATTTTTTACCAAAATATTATTTTCGATTAGTAATTTTATAATGTTTTCACCCTTAAGTATTTCGTATACATCTTTAAGCTTTAGTTGTATTCCATCTTTAACAGCTAAATTTAAAAATTGACGAACCCTGTCTGATGCTCTGAAAATTTTAAAAGTAGAATATGCACAAATATGTATATAACCATCTGATTCCAGTATTTCAAAATTATTGTCATCTAATCTGTAAAGAGCTTCATCTTCCAAATTAATTTCCTGATCGTCCGCATCTTCGAAAGCAAATAATTTATACACTGTGTGGTAAGATTCCCATTGCTCAGGATGTTTAACCAAATACGTGCTGACAAATCTTTTCCATAGCCTATCCGTTACTTCCTGAGGAGTGATATCATCTGAAGGATAGATAGCTTCTTCAAAATTCAGAACGGCTTTATTATCCTGCCATGTACTAAAAATAGGAACTATCGGAACTTTTAATTTGAAAGCCAGCTGAACAATAGCACTCTTGGCATATAACTTTGCATTCAAAACATCACATACCTGAGCATTATTACTACGTCTGATATCTCCCAGACCCACTCCGGTGTCAATTAGAGAGAAAATACTTCCGCCATTCCTTAGGGTTTCTATTACTTTTCTCATTCCCGTAGGAGTATCTCCCAGTAATATATTTTCTTTATTAAAATTTAAATTCTCACTGGCTATTGTATAGGAAAATCGATCTAGCTTTTCCGTAGACAGTTTAGAGGCAACAAAGTTGATATCTACCCTTTTTCTTAAAAGAGTAATTGGAATATTAAAAAAGGGACCAAAATGAAATGATACATAAACAGCATTACTAATTGGCTTGATCTCATTGTGCAGAGTCGGATTCTCAAGAAAGATATCTTTGTTGATAGAATTATACTCTAAATACTTCTTTAAAACATCTTCAAATCTATCCTTGCCAAATATTTTCATGATAGATCCTTTTATTACAAAACTTACATACTCATTCATATTGATATAATTTAATTGACTGACGCCCTATTGCCTAAGGCGCCAGTCATAAAGGTTTTTTACTTTACTGATGAAGGTTTGCAGGTTCCATCACTGCCTGTACAGCAGTAATTGTCTCCTTCTAATTGTTCCTGGTCAGTTGAAATCAACTGAACCATTTCCAATCTTTCTTCCAGTTCAACCATTTGTAGTTTTGACTTTAGGTCATCTAGTTTGCTCATAATAAAAAATTTAAGTTGTTAAAAAATGTTTTACTTTACTGATGAAGGTTTACATGATGCATCACTTCCCGTGCAGCAGTAGTTATCTCCTTCTAATTGTTCCTGCTCTGCAGAGATTAGCTGAACCATTTCTAATCTTTCTTCCAGTTCAACCATTTGTAGTTTTGACTTTAAGTCCTCTAGTTTGTTCATAATAAAAAATTTAAGTTGTTAAACAATGTTTTACTTTGTTGATGAAGGTGTACATGATGAATCACTGCCTGTACAACAGTAGTTATCTCCTTCAAGTTGTTCCTGATCGGTTGAAATCAGCTGAACCATTTCTAATCTTTCTTCTAATTCAACCATTTGTAATTTTGACTTTAAGTCCTCTAGTTTGCTCATAATAAAAAAATTAAGTTGTTTATAATATTTATTTAAAAAATGAAACTTTCTTGTTTAGGCTAGCTCCTTTGTACGAATTTTAAATTCTTTGTTTTCGTCTAAGTTGTCCTGATAAAACTGTAAAAAGATTCTATCTTCAAAATTGGTTTTCATAGATGGACATGGATACATTCCCTCTTTCCATAGTTTTGGACATGCACCACCACATATTGGTAAAAGTTTGCAATCATAGCACGGCGTCTTTTTTTCCAGTATTTCATCATTCCAATTGGCAAAAGGCCGTTCACTCTTATCAATATTAGGATGAGAATGATCACTTAGATTTCCTATTCTGTATTCGTAATTATTTTCAGCATATACCGGAACCTGAGAAACTTCGGAACAGTTATAAACGTTACCTTCCGCATCAAACAATTCTGAGTTGTCATACAAGCTCATACATACGATATCCTTTCCGCGCTTAGGAACCGTTTGAACTCTTTTATTTTTCTCTATAAGTTTTAGTGCTACCTCAAGTTCAAATTTTGCAAATTCTTCACGGTTCAAGGTTTTCTTGTGGGCATCATTTCCCCATGAATGTAAAGGTGCTAAATAGAAGTTGACATACTTAAGAATGTTTTTTTCCTCCAGAATGTTGATAAGGTTTTCAGTGTCCTTATAGTTTTCCCCATCAATATTTGATCTGATATTGATGTTCACCCCAGAATTGGCAAATCTCTTATCATTAACGATATCTTCCAGATTTTTAAGAATCAGGTTGAAAGTTCTTTTTCCACTCTTCGTATACCTTCTATCATCGTGAAATTCAGCAGTACCATCAAGAGTAACTTCAAAACTCGAAATCTTATAATTCAGAAATAGATCATAAAATATTTCTTTTTTAAGACTTAACCCGTTAGTGACCATTTTAGCTGTATAGTCAATTGACTTTGATTCAGTAAGAGCGATTAATCTTTTACTCATTTTCTTTAGCTGAGACAGCCCCATTAAAGGCTCTCCTCCAAACCATGAAATACCAAGTGTCTTGTAATCCTTCTTAGAGAGATTATGCACTATTCTATTAAATATTTTTTCGTCAACATTCTTATTGGTAATGTTTTTATTATTATGAACCTGGCCACAATAATCACAACCTAATTGGCAGTTAGCAGAAGGCTGAATTACTTGATATAAAAGATCATCATCATTTATAAAAGACTTAAATCTGTTAATAACTTCTTGTAGTTCATTAATATGAGCAGGTCTCACAAACTCATATTCGATCAATTTTTGGAAAATATCAGAATCTACATCTTCAAATTCCTCATTCTGAATTTTGATGGCCATATCCTTTTCTATAGCTAATATCTTATTAGTTATTGTAGAATATGCTAAAGTGTATTTTGAACAGATAATATTTTTTGAAAAAAATACGTACTTGGAAATTTTATAAATATCGTTCATGATAAAGTAAATTCAGTTACATTAATTTTAATTAGTAGTAAAATGTCTCAAGCGACGAGATGAAGTAATTACTATTTTCTTTGTTTAAGATTCTGGTAAAACACCTTTTTGTTTTTGTACTGTACACATACAAAAAATCTGTGCTTTTCGTTGGAACAAATATGATCATCTTCCATTTACAGGACAATTAAAGCCTATCGGAATTGATTAATTCCGAATGGTCAGCATGCGAAATTAATTAATCAAGGTTTATAAAAAACATATTAAAATACTGGATTTAAACCAATTACAAACATTTCTTTATTTTATGATAAAAATGAGCAGAAAATTGTAATATTGCAGTTCAAAAAAATTCATGCAAAGAAATTTCTTCTTTTTATTATTAAGTATATGTAGCTGCTTATGTTTTACCCAGAGTAAAAAAAAATTCCATATACCAGATTCATTAAAAACAAAAGATTTTCAGCTTCTAGAAGAGTCTTTCAACAAGACACTCAGAGTGGATAAGAAGAAAGCGGAAGTCTATGCTAATACATTTTTAATAAAAGCCAAAGAAAATAAAAATCTCTCTAGAACTTCTAATGGGTATTTAATGTTGCATAGGTCAATTAATGATAACACATCCTTATTGTACCTGGATAGTATGATGGTTATTGCCAAGAAAATAAATCGTTCCGATTATTTGTCTGATGGCTATATGTATAAGGGAAATTATTATTATTTAAAAGGAAAGTTCTCTGAATCTTTAACAAATTATCTAACAGCTAGGGACTATGCTGAAAATGATAGTGAAACTTATCACATTTTAAATTTTAATATTGGATTATTAAAACTTGAGCTTGAACAATACCAACAGGCAATTCAATTGTTTTTAAGCTATAAACAATATTTAGAAAAAAATAATTTAACTAATAAAATGGCTTACCAAAGCTGTATATATGCATTAGCTTATGCTTATAGTAAAATTAATCAGCTTAATTCTTCAGATGAATATGTTAAAATAGGATTAGAAAAGAATAACGAAGTAGACTTTGCTGAAATTAAATCTAGCTTACTGCTTGTATCAGGTATCAATGCTTATAAAAGACAAAACTATAAGAAAGCTCTAAGGGATTTAAACAATGTTTCTAAATTAATTAAAGATAATTCTTATAATCCACAGAATTTAGCTATTAGCCAATATTATATAGGAAAGATTCTATATCAAACAAATGATAACAATTTCTTAGATAAATTTAAAACTGTAGATTCAATTGTCATCAGTACCAAAAGTCTTACCTCTGAATTAAGAGATGCTTACCCCATCTTAATTGATTATTTTAAAAAAAATGGGGATAAAGAAAAACAGTTATTTTATATAGAACATTTATTGACTGTAGACAGCATTTTAAATAAAAATAATCTTTTCTTATCTGCTGAAATCCATAAAAACTACGACACTCCTAATCTACTCAAGGAAAAGGAAAGCCTGATTTCTGATTTAAATTCAAGAAGTTATACCTTATTGGGAATTATCATAGTAAGTGGTTTAATTATTATCTGCTTATTATATCTATATATAGAAAACAGGAAGAAAGTCAAATCATATCGCCGCAAGGCAGACTTACTTACCCAAGTCCCTGCAATTAGCACTATTAATGAAATTTCAGATCCAGTCATCATAGATGTAGAGATTCCAAAAGAAAAGACAAAGGCAATCTTATCGGATGATAAACTCAAACAATTAAGTATTCAATTAGAAGCATTTGAAAATGAAAATCGTTTTTTAGACAAGAAAATTAATTTGGATATTTTATCGAAAGAATTAAATACCAATAGAGTTTATCTTTCAAAATCAGTTAATGAACTAAAAGGACAAAACTTTCCTCAATATTTAAATCAACTTAGAATTGAATATATCGTTAATAATTTAAAAGAGAATAAAATACTTCGGAAGCATACAATAGCAGCAATCGCTGATGAAGCAGGATACAATAATGCAGAGTCATTTACCAATGCCTTCAAAAAAATAACAGGAACTTTACCATCTTATTTTATAAAAGCTCTACAAGAAAGCACCAACAAATAAACCTCTGAAAACAAACAGATTACTGTTAAAATAATTCGAAATTTATAAATTTCGGCATCTCTTTCTTTGAAAAAGAACACATTTCTTTCTTTCTTTGCACATCATAAAAAAGTAATTAATTATATCATGAAACAAAAAAAACAAACAGAAAAAAAGTTATCATTAAACAAATTACAAATGACAAAAGTTACAAATCTTAGGTCAATTGTAGGAGGAGCTGGTCATGAAGAACAACTCGAAGGGGGCAATGATAATACAATAACCTTCCCAACAGATAAATTAAATAAATAATGGATAAAATAAATTTAAGTTTTACCTGGGCTTTTGTTTTTATGATTGTAATGATTAATGCTCAAAAGACTAACCTGGCTCCGTCAAAATCAGAAACCAATGAATATTTTGGAATTAAAGTAGTTGACAAATATAGGAATCTGGAAAACTTAAATGATTTATCAACATCTGATTGGATGAAAGATCAAACGAATTATTCTTTATCTGTATTAAGTAATATACCCAATAGGCAATATTTTATAGACAAAAGATTAGAGTTTGATAAGAGAAAATCATTTTCTGTAACCAATATTAATGTTACGGAAAATGATCTTCATTTCTATTTAAAAGTAAAGCCGGGAGAAAAGGTAGCCAAACTATTTTACAGAAAAGCTTTTAACGGTCAGGAAATTGAAATCTTTGACCCGGAAAGCTTTAAAACTGAGCTCAAAAAAAATTATCAGATTAATTACATTAAGCCTAATTATGATGGCTCTAAAATTGCGATCGCTTTAACGGAAAATGGAAAGGAAATTTCAGAAATGATCATTTATGATTTACAGCTAAAGAAAATCCTTCCTGAGATCATTACTCATTGCTGGCCATCGGATGGGCCCGGCATTTCATGGCTTCCGGATAACAAGAGTTTTATATATCTTTATTATCCTGATATTGATCCGAAGTCTGCATACTTTTTAAAGAACATGCAATCTGTTATATTTAAAATTGGAAATGATCCTGAAAAAAGAGATGTTGTATTCTCTAAAATCAATAATCCGGAGTTGAAAATAAATTCTGAAGATTTCCCCAACGTCATTTTACCTTCAAAATATTCCAGATACCTGATTGGTCAGATATCCGGAGCATCAAGATTTAAGGACACTTACTACTTACCTCTAAATGAGGTCAGTCAAAATAAATGGGAATTATTATTCAGTAAAGAAGATAAAATAAGAGATTTCATCATCAAAGATGATAATATTATCTATATTTCTGAAAAAAATGGCAACAATTCAATTTACAGCACATCCTTAAAAAAACCTGATTTTAAAAAGCCTGTATTATTGATTCCAAGCATAGACAATGAAACGATTAATGGGGTATATGCCATTAAAGAAGGTTTTGTTTTCAATACGTCAAAAAATGGTGTGGAAGCCAAGCTATATTCCTATATCAACAATAAAACTGGATCTATAAAACTACCTATTCCTGCTGGATACATTGCTGTAACTACTCAGGATATTTTTTCAAACAACTTCTCGGTCGTTTGTAGTGGATGGAAAAATGAACCAGAAAGATTTCAGTATAATTTTAGGGAAAAAAGATTTATCGCTGAAAATCTTTCTCCCACTATCCAATATCCGGAATTTAAAGATCTTGTTGTTGAAGAGATTACAGTAAAGTCACATGATGGGCAAGATATTCCTTTATCCCTCATCTATAGAAAAGACATTAATAAAAATGGAAGTAATCCTACTTTTATAGATGCCTATGGTGCCTATGGAATAAGCTACAGACCTTACTTTTCTAAAACATATCTTCTGTGGGCATTACAAGGAGGTGTTATGGCAATCGCCCATGTAAGAGGTGGTGGAGAAAAAGGAGAAAAATGGCATGAAGGCGGATTCAAAGAAACCAAACCTAACTCATGGAAAGATCTGATTTCTTGTGCAGAATATATGATTGAGAAAGGTTTTACCTCTAAAGAAAAATTAGCGGTCTGGGGAGCAAGTGCCGGAGGAATCACGATTGGAAGAGCGATAACTGAACGTCCGGATTTATTTAAAGCTGCAGTTATCGATGCCGGTGTTGTCAACTCTATCAGAATGGAAGCTACTCCGAATGGTCTAAATAATGCTAAAGAATTTGGAACTTTAAGTATTGAATCAGAATTCAAGGCATTATTAGAAATGGATGCCTATCAGCACGTTAAAAAAGGAGAAAAATATCCTGCCACTTTAATTACTTCCGGAATCAATGATCCGAGAGTTTCTACATGGATGCCTACAAAGTTTGCAGCTAAATTATTGGAAAATAACGCTTCAACTAATCCTACCCTTTTGAAAATAGACTATGAAGGAGGCCACGGTGGAGATATTCTTATTGCGCAACAGTATGCTAATTTAGCAGATACGCTTGCTTTTGTTTTCTGGCAACTGGGACATCCAGATTACCAGCCCGTGAAAAAATAATAAGGATAGTCTTGTAATTATTAAAAGTATAATTTTGACTTTATAAAATATTAAGATGCTGTAAGACATATGTTTTACAGCATCTTTTATGAACTTGAAAATATTTTAAAAATCTGGTTGAAGAATATAACAGTACAAAATAATCCTTCTTTTTCTGGCTCATTTAAATTGGTATATCCTCCAACATATAATATTCATTCTACTCTCATTTTTTATTGCTTCAATGGATTCCCCATACGCAGACATTTCAAGAAATTTTCACCTAGTTCTATCAAAAACTTCTATGAATTCCCAGAAACTTATTTACTTTGGAACCATACTGATAACTGAAATTATGTATAGTCTTATTTTAGCTGTAAAGATCTTGTATCTAATACTTGAAATATTTAAGAACTATCCAACAGAATACTCCTGTTATTTATCAGGGAAAAAACCTATAGCAATATGGAAGCTACGTTATATTTTAATAGAATATAAAACAAGCATTCAATAAGTTCTATAGATTTGGACTTATCACCAATAATACAAGACAATTATTGAAATCCATTAAAGATAATCATTCAACAATCAAAGCCAATTAAAAAAATAAAAGTGAATAATTCCCACCGCCAGAAATATCATAAAGTATAATGGTATATTCCTTTTAAAAACTTTAATAACTACAAAAATAAAAGCGACTGCTGAAAGAAATATGGATACTTTATACAATAATAATACAAAATTCCACTTTGAGGGCAGGCCAAAAGCCAATAAATAGAAATTACTGTCAAGGGTTTGGCTGATACCAATTCCTAAAAAAGCTAGAAAAGCTAATGTTGTCGTTGACATTAGTAATAATAAAAGTGTTGAAAGATTGAATTTATTTTTCTTAGAAAAAACATTGATCAAAGTTCCAAAAAAAACTACAAATACAACGGCTATAGAAAGTATCAAAGGGATAAAATAATACCATTGCTTAGAACTCATACTTCCTGCCAGAGCTACAATTCCTTTATTTAAGGTAATTCCCGTTCTAAAATTAATCTCTTTCTGATTGAAATACTGTGTTAAAGAATCTGTTATAGGCTTATTTTCAACAAAACTATTAATAATATTAGCTCCGGATCTGGTATAGCCTAGACCATGCCCATAAGTATAACCATTGATAATTTGTACATTCTGTTTAAAGTTTTGAGCTGCTTCCTTTGCAAAATAACCCGGAGTAATTGGGTCAAGACCTCCAGATAAAATCAAAACCTTGAAAGGATTATCATTTACCAATGACAATACCGGCAGGATATGATTATCTTTTTTATTCCATTCACTACATACATTGAAATCCGATCTGTAAAAGGATAAACCTCCCGCCAATCTTTTGTATTGAGACGAAATAGAATCGTACTTTCTTAAATTATTATTAGGAATTACTTCATTACATGTAAAACAGAAATAATTACCATAATTAAGTGATAAAGTTCCTGAAAATGCCTGCACTAAACTTGCCAGAGTAGCTGTATTTCTTTCCTTAAACTGATAAATTAGTAAAGGTAATACTTCTACCAGTTTTTTATCATATAATGATTGTTGTATAGCAATTTTATAATCTTCTGCATTATAGGTAAACTTTCCGGATTGAAGAATAGATTGATCTACATTAACCGTTATTGGCTTTTTAGAAAGTTCTACAATATTATTGTAGTATACTTCTTCCAAATTGGGGTATTCTTTTTTGCAATTAGGATTTTCTTTGCAATTTTTAAAAACTTTGTTTAAACTTTGTATATAGTTTTGTGTATTATTTGTGTAATATTCTGATATATCAGGTATAGAAGAATCCAATGTGAGAGTATATACATCCTGAGTATATATTTTAGCATAATTCTGGCTGATAAAAGTACCATAAGATACTCCATAAACATTCCATTTTGAAATTTTCAGGGCATTTTTTAGGGCATGCAAATCATTAGCCACAGCTATACTATTGTATGCACCAATATCTATTCCCTGATCTATCATATCTTGTTTACAAGCCAATGAAACCTGAACTTTATCTTTCACATCTTGTTCATTAGATTGATTTTTAGACAGAATTTCAAAAAAATTCTTTCCCAAGTCCGGACATAGTTTAGGTTGTGAAAATCCTGTTCCTCTTAGATCAACCAAAATGATATCATGATTTTTCCTAAGAGGATGATTAACCCAAAACAACACTTCAGCAATAGTATTGCCCCCAGGGCCTCCCTGGATAAAAATGACAGGTTCCTGTTTGACTTGCGTTTTAGATTTCAAAACCGAAACTGCAAGAGATATCTTTCTTTCTTTTGTTTTCTCCCAGTTTTCAGGAACTAAGAAACGGTACCAATCGATATTATCATATTTTAAATCTTTTGAGTCTGGAAAAAAAGTTTTGACTTTTTCTAAATTCGTTTGCGCATTGAAAGCGCAAGAAATTAGAATTAAAATAAATGTAAAAAAACGGAATATTTTCATTTTATAATTTGTTCATATTTAAATGTTCGATACAGATTGTTTTTTGTCTTATATCTTCATAAGCCGCAACACAGCATTGATATTTTTCATCTATAAAAATTTCCTTTAAATAAAGGGTTTCATTTTCAATTATTGTTTTATTCTGATTAATTTCAAAAGATTCCAAGGGAATAAGTAATCCTTTTCCATGTGCTTTAATAACAGCTTCTTTTTCTGTCCAATACATAAAAAAAGCTTTTAATTTATCTTCCGAAAATTGGATCGCATCAAACTCTTTATCAGTCATTTGAAACTTAAATTCCTCGTAATTTGTTCCTGGATTGATATGTTCTACATCAATTCCTATAGGAAATTCATGGATACAACAAACTACCAGATTACCAGCATGGGATATATTAAAATGTAAATTCTTATTTTTTAAGAAGGGTTTATGATCCAGAGTACGCCCGATTTCAAAATTCTGGATACCAAAATAAGTATTTAACCCATATTTCAAAAGGATTCTCCCCACCAAAGACAATTGTGCATCCTGCCATCTTCTGAATTTTGAAATTCTAGCATTAAACTCATTAGAATTCATTTTTAAATATTTATCTAATAAGTACTGATGTTTTTCTTCTTCTATAAATGTATATAAAACTCTCATTAAAAGTCAAAACTAATGTCTAAGGAATTTTCCAATTCTTTTTCTTTTGCTGTTAAAACCTCAGCTCCTTCTATTGCTTTATCTGGATTTTCACAAACCCAATCTAACAAAAGAAGAAATTTATCCCAAATCAACTCTATAATTGTAAAATCAACATATTCACTATATTCTACGTCACAAATAAGTTGATTTGACTCAAAAAAATTAAATACAACAGGAAAACGAGCTTGAGTCTGATACAGATTTTCTTTTTTCAAAGAAAAAGAATTGAATTCTATCTTATCTCTTACAAGCATATCTGAGTGCTGATAGCTCAATAGAAAATCGGTCAATTCATTAAGATTATGCCCACTGAATGATTCAACATTTTCTTCCAATACATTTAATTGGTTACGGGTATTTTTAGCCTGGGAGGTAAAAGTTGAATTTTCATCAACCTGGAGATAAAGAGGTAGGGTTTTTACAAACATTCCTACAGCATGTTCTAATTGTCCCGTATTCCTTCCACTAAAAACAGTACCCATGCAAATAGTCTGTTGTTTGTATATTTTATTGAGTACAATGCCTAATAAGGTTGTAACTGAAGTAAACAAGGTTGCCTTATTCTTTTCTGAAAATCCTTTCAATCTGTTAAAAAAATCCGAAGGTAAATTAAAGCTGTTCTGTCTAACTTGTCCCAAACCGTTTTTAAAGTTTAAAACCTTTGTTTTTATACTATTGTTATGGTAAGCGGATATTTCCTGATGAGAATGTGCATTGATCCATTCAGCATAATCTTTAAATTGTAAGCTATCCGATACTTTTATTTCTCCCCCATTATTATAAAGCATAATTAGTTTATGAATGACTATATCTAAGGACATTCCATCAATAATGATATGATGGGTCAGAAAAACCAAATACTTCTTTCCGGTACTTTCATTAAAAATGGCAACTTTTATTAATTGATCAGATTTCAGATCAAAACCTTCAGAAACATATTTTTTCACCCATGGCAAAAAATCTTGTTCCTTATTAATAATCTCTAATTTAAATATTTCATTTTTACTAATAGACTGATATACTTTCCCATCTTTCTCAGTAAAGTTTGTCCTTAATATCTCATTTTCAAGAATAAGTGTACTCATTGCTTTTTCCAACAACGCAGCATCTATACTTCCCTCTATTTCAAAAACAGAATACATATTATAGGCATTGAAAAAATCTTTCTTTTGTGATGCCAGCCACATATTCATCTGATCAGGAGTTAATGAATAACAGGCCTTCTGTTTTGCTTGTGGAATTGTTACATTATCTTTTAAATTTTCTATCTCTTTTACCAGACCTTGAATAGTATGGTGTTGAAAAATATGTTTTAGAGAAACGGCCTTGTTTAGTTCCCTGGATATCATATTGGCTATTTTTCCGGCAATGAGGCTATGTCCACCCAACTCAAAGAAGTTATCCGTAATTCCTACCTTCTCAATTCCTAATACCTCTTGCCAAATCCCAGCAAGCTTAACTTCAATTTCTGTTACCGGGGCTATATATTCTCTTCTTATCACATCATCACCTATAACACTTGGCAATGCCTTACGATTGATTTTTCCATTTGGAGTCAACGGAATAGTAGTAAGTTTTACAAAAAACCCCGGAATCATATATTCCGGTAACTTATTCTGTAAATATTCACGAAGTGAGGTTTTGTCCGTCTCAGTCTCAGAGTCTTCCTGAGTATAATAGGCTACCAAAACCCTCTCCCCTCTCACTTCTTTTGCATCACAAACAACCTGGGCTATCCCGGGATATGTCTCTAACTGTGATTCTATCTCTCCGAGTTCGATCCTAAAGCCCCGAATTTTGACCTGAAAATCATTTCTACCTAAAAACTCAATTTCGCCCCCGTTTGTCCATTTCCCCAGGTCTCCTGTCTCATACATTCTGGATCCTGAAGTTTCGGAAATTGGATTGTCTGTGAACTTTTCAAGAGTAAGCAATTTATTTTTATAATATCCTTTTGCTAAACCGTCTCCGGAAATAAAGATCCGGCCAGGGGTATTAACTGGTAACAGATTCTTATACTGGTCCACAATATAGATTTGAGTATTGTGAATCGGGGCACCTATATTCGAGGCATCCGAAGCTTTCTCTATCTTTTTAATACTAGACCAAATGGTAGTTTCAGTTGGCCCATACATATTCCAGACCTCTCCGCAGTATTTCAAAAGATTCCCGGAAACAGTTTCATTCAGGCTGTCTCCCCCACATAATACTTTAAGATTCTTATCTCCCACCCAACCTGTATTAAACAGCATTTGATAAAAACTCGGAGTAGCTTGGATAATTGTTGGGCAAATCAAGATTAATTCTTCTTTCAACGCTTCTACATTTCCCAGAATTTCTTTGTCCGCTATAAAAACACTGGCACCTGCAATAAGTGGCGTAAAGAATTCCAAAATAGAAATATCAAAAGAATACGTAGTAACGGAATACAAAATATCTCTCATAGCAACGCCAGGTCTATTTTGAATACTCGTCAGAAAGTTGGTTAAAGCCTGATGACCTATTTCGACTCCTTTAGGATTTCCTGTAGAGCCGGAAGTATAAATGATATAGGCAGTATCTGCCGGGCCTGGTTTATTATAAAGTGCTGGCTTTTCATTGAATACTGATTGAAGTACATCTTCTTTTTCTATTAATTGAAAATAATTTTCGCCAATAATTCCTTGTAAATCTAAATTCTCTACGTCCTTCAAAAAAGCTTTTTCACTAATAATTACACGTATCTGGCTGTGATGAATAATATAGCTTATTCGTTCAGCAGGAAGCAATGGATCTATAGGGATGTAACTTTTCCCACATTTCAAAATTCCCAAAAGCAATACAATCAGCTCTGCTGAACGGTTAACTAGTACCCCAATTGGTTCTTTAGCTTCTCCAAAATTTGAAAGAAGATAAGCTGCAGCAGCATCCGATTTCTTATTCAACATTTCGTAAGTAAGACTTATATGTGAATCACGTACTGCTATATCATTGGGAATCTGATCAGCCTGATATCTAAATAAATCAACTACTGTTTTATCTTGGGGGTAATCTGCAACAGTAGAATTGAAATTGAGTAATAAATTGGTACGTTCCCGGTTAGTAAGAAAATTTATTTTTTTTATTTTCTGAGTTGCATCCATCAAGATATCTTTGAGGAGTTCTTGAAAATGAGTCGTAACCTGGTCAATCATATCTTTTTTAAAATAATTGATATTATAATCAAAATCTATTTTTACATCTTCCCTTTCATCAAATTCTCTAATATATATAGCGAGGGCTACTCTTTCAGACTCATGACTCAAAGGTATTACTCTGGTCTGGGTATTATTAAAATGAGATGAATAATCCTGCTTTTCATAAGATAGGGTGATATTAAAAATACGTTCTTTCTGATTGAAGGCATTTAATTCTTTTATCAATTGTCCTAGAGGAAAACGTTGATGCCTGTAATCTTGTTTAAGCTGAGTTTTTATTTTCTCAACTAATTCTAAGAATGTTTCTTCCTGATCAACTGTAATCTGTAAAGGATTTACCCCCATAAATAATCCAACAGTCTTTTTAAACCTTGCTCCCGAACGATTTAAAACGGGTAATCCGATTGAAATTGTTTCGTTTTGCGATTTTTTGGCAAAGTAGGTATAGAGAATAGCCAATATCAGGTGAAATGTTGTTGATTTTGTTTCTGAAGCCAGTTCAATCAGTTTATTATATTGGTCTCTTGGGATTAATAATTCTTTTCTGGAACTTTCATTAATTGTTTTCGATAGATCAAATTTATCAAAAATACTCTCAGGTAAAGATCTAAATTTTTGTGTCCAATACTTTTTATCACATGCAAACTCTTCCGAATTCAGATACTTTTGATCTTCAATTGCAAAGCTGTTATAGGAAAACGGATATTCTGAGATAACAACACCATTCTCCCATATTTCATTATAGTTTTTTACCAGACGTGTAAACATTAATGAAGTTCCCCATCCATCTGTGATAATATGGTGGTAAACAGAAAATAAATAATGATAGTCTTTACGTACTTTTATCAGGACAAACCGGTATAGGAACTTATCTTCTTCAAGATTAAACGGTTTTATAAACTCATTCTGCATAAAGTTGAGAACAGTCTCATCTATATCTTTTTTTATCTCTCCTTTATCGGCATCAGGAACCTCTACAATATTTCCACTATTGGATGATTTTTGAATTATACAAGCTTCATCTGAGAAATCGACAAATTCAAGTGGTCTAACAGCATCTACAGCTATCATTTTTACATTCTCAAAATCCTCCTTTATATAATTCCGATATGCGTCATGCTGTTGTATTAATTCCGTATAAGCATGTTCAAAAATTTCCTGGTTTAAAAAACCGTCAATAGATATCTTAGCACCAATATTATAAATAGGCTGATCTGGATATAAAAGTTGTTCAAAATAAATATCTTGTTGAGGTAAAGTCAGTTTCATAGTTATTAAAAATTAAAATAAAGAGACATTCAGTTCCGGACATACTTTGATATCACTTACAATTTTCCCGTAATCGAATTTAATAATTCTGTCTGCCTGTTTAAAATAGGCATCATCATGGGTTACTGCAATTATAGTTTTACCTTCTTTTTTAAATTTGGGCACCAACACTTCATAAAAATATTTTCTAAAATGAGGATCTTGATCAGCAGCCCATTCATCCAGAACCAGAACAGGTCTTTCTTCCAGCAATGCAAATATTAAGGACATTCTTTTACTCTGACCTTTTGAAAAATTACGTCTGGCTGACTCTTCTTTTGTGTTGCTTACTACTTTTTGCATCTCCATTAGTTCCAACAGAGATTCGTATTTCTTATTGTTTTCCAATTGATAATGGTCATAATTGTGGGAGAAAACATAATTGTCTGTAAATACCGGTGAAATTAAACCTTGGAGTACCTTTTTCGATTGTAGTCTCTCATCATTCAGTGTGATTTCTCCTTCTTTATGGTCATATAACCCTGTAAGAATATTAATAAAAGTACTTTTACCGCTTCCATTACCTCCGACTATAAAAATAACTTCTCCTTTTTGGATATTTAAATTAATATTACTTAAAGCAAATGATTGCTCTACTGTATTTTCATATTGAAAAGAAATATTCTTGAAATTTAAAGATTCAAAATCGGCATCTTTTGTTACATCTATCCGATCATCATCCTTCTCTCCTGAAAAATCTTTCAGGAAATTATTAATTCTCTTATTGGCGACAGAAAATCTCGTGTATATGTTCTGCATATTGATCAAATTGCTGATCGGACCAGTAATAAACAGTAAAATAACGATATATGAAATAACATCTTCTTTTACAAGTAAATTAAAATTAGGCAATACAAATAGTATTGCTCCTATGATCAGATACAAACCATACTGACTAATCAGGTTGATGGATAAAAAAACATAATTAATGTTATAATCCAATTCTTTAGCCTGATCTCGATTAGGCATTAAGTTTTGATATAACAGGTTTTGAGAAAGTGTAGCGTTTACTTTAAGATTTTTAAATCCTTTTACCACATCATTTACATAATTGTAATAATGTTCGTTGAATTTCCTTAAAATGGCAACATCTCCTTTCATTGTTGTCATTACAATAAAATAAACCGCACCAATACATACAATTAAGGCTAAAATACTTAATCCTGCATATATTGAAAGACTGAACATATATACCAGACAAAGTAACAGCATCAATAATGAATTAATTGTGTGGGTGATCACTTCAGGCAACCTGGAAAACATTCTTAAATCTTCAATAACCGTATAGAATCTTTGGGTACCATATTTTTCTAAAGTAATCAGCCTGGTTTTTAATATTTTTTTAAATATGTTTTTCTCGTTCTGATACAAAATATAGTAAGAGTGCTGATTCAGTTTCTTTTGAAAAATAATATTTAACAAGTATGTAAAAACAATAATAAGAAAAAAGCTCCAGCCCAAATAGGATTCTTCATAGTTCTTATTTCCTGATATCACCTGATTAATAATAAATAGAATTCCAAAACTTAGTATTGTATTGGGAAGCGCAAATAGTAGTAAAAAAAGAATGTTTTTTATTGAAATTTTTAGCATTTATTTTTTGTAAATTAAGTTTTCAAAATAGTTTTTAAAGTATTCCACATGATCGAAGATAAAAAAATGATTGCCCGGTAATAATGTGATGGTTACTTTCTGGGTCGACTCATCATGCCAGCCTGCCATTTCCTCTTCTGTAGCCTCTTGAGAACCATAAAAAACGTCTATCGGTATATTCAGTGGAACATTTTTTTCATATTGGTAATTTTCTACCAATTTGAAATCATGTCTTAAAATAGGAAGGTAATAATTCAAAAGCTCCGGATAGTTTTTTACTTCACTGGGAGTTCCACCTAAATCAATGATTTCGTTCCAAAAATCTTCATCAGATAGATGAGCTATTTTTTTTTCTCTAGGAATGTTTAGAGCTTTTTTTCCACTGACAATTAATTTTTGCGGTAATGGCAATTTTTCTTCCTGGAGTTTTTGACATACCAGGTAACCTAATAAAGCGCCCATACTATGTCCGTATATCGCATAAGTGGTCCCTTCTGTAAGCAGCTCCTTTAATAAGCATACAAAATCTTCCACCTCTTTCTCCAATCCATAGGTATGACGTTTCAGCTCAAAAGAAGTATAGTTCTTATAGTGCTGAAAAATTTTATTAAAAGAATATTGGTTTCCGCCAGCAAAATGGAATGATATAATCTTCATATTTTTGTTTCTTCTATTTTTTTTACATTATTTTTAAACAATACTCATATACTTGATATTTCTGTTGAAATACCTTTTATTGATAAATTGTACAACGGGTATTTTATAATGCTGTTATTCTATTTGCCATAGTGCTCCGCATTAAAAAACCACTGATCACAGTACATTTTGTAATTGTTTGTGTACCATTCATTTTTATTTATTTTTTTATATATTTATTAATATATCTTCTCCTATACCATACGTACAGCATGCTAAAGCTAATCCTTCGGCTCTTTCTTTTACAGTAGTGCAAAAGTCTGGATTTCTAACTACATTCCCTGATTCTATTCTAATAAGACAGCGTCTGCACAATCCTGATCTACATTGATTTTTGATGGGTATATTATTTTTTTCTAAGTTCTCTAAGAGGCTAAGATTCTCATCTATATCTATTGTTTCATCACTTCCCAGAATTTTTAATTTACATTTCTTATCCAAGTTATCTATAGTTTTTGTATTTTCTATACCATTCGAAAAGGCTTCTACCAGTAATCTAGAGTTGGGGTATATATCGGTGACCATTTCTACCATTTCTGTAGAAAAATTATATCCTCCACATATAATAACCAAATCGGGAGCGGGATCATTTATAAACTCTTGTCTGGTAGGTCTGCCTTGAGAAAAACAATCCATATTTACAGGTAATACATCCCTGATAATAAAACCCATGAAATCAAACCAGCTATTATTTTTGCTCATAGAATAAATTTCTTCTAAAAATGGAATTTCATTGATTTTTGCTGCAACTGAAATTAGATTTACACTATGATATTCATGAGTACCAGTAGTCATCTCACGGAGTAAAGCCACAGGTAGCGTTATCCCTATACCATTTGATATCATCAGTATCTTTTTATCTTTCTCTTTCAAAGAATTTATGTCTATACTCCCAGCTTGTCCAACTATATCAATACTGTTCCCCTCGCATAAAAAATCATGAATCGCATCAGAAACACCTCCATTTCCAGTTCTTTTCACGGATATTTCAATGATCTCGCTACCCAAATTATTGGAAATTGTGTAGGCTCTTTGTTTATATTTTCCTTCCATATCGGGATAAGATATTTCAATATATTTACCAGATAACAGACATATCTTATCACCTGGAAGAACACTGATCTTAAGACGATAAGTTTTGACTCCAATACACTCTTTTCTAACGGATATACAGATTGCTTTAACGGGAAACATAAATCTTATTTTCATTAATTCCGATACGATCAATTATCGCCTCTACAGATTCTACGTATATACTTATCTCATTGTTATCCCCTGTATCGGCTATAATATCTTTATAGTTTGGAAAATTTATTAATTTCAGGACAGTCTCCCATGCACCAAGCTCATTACTTGCAAAAACGTCTATTGTCTTTCTAAGGGTATCACGTAAATATATTTTTTCTTTTGTGTTTAAACTTTTGACAACATCAAGGGCTACATAGCTGAACACACTAGAGTGGCTCCATTCATCTATAGCATGAGCCTTTGTCACCTCATGGCAAATATTTTGTATGGACGTATCTTCGGACATAACCTTCAGATAATCAGTAATTAGAGTTTCACTGGCACACGCTATAGCAAAACGGGTAAGACGCCTTTCCCATTCAGACGTACATTCAGAAATAATTCTCCTCCTCCATTGCACTAAGTTGAAATCTGAAAAGTTTAAAGGCTCCAGATTTCTCATAGTATAAATATAATTACACGCTGATATAGACATTCTGGTGTGCAATGCTTCATCCAATAAAGCTTCAGACATCACTTCCTGAACTATCATTTTATCTTCAAAAGCACTGGATGGAGCTTTAATAATATCCTCACATGCGGGAGTTACTATATCACACTCTATATAAATAGTTTTAAGATTATATATCCCCCAAGCATATGAAAGGGTTTTTGATTTCATTTCATCTGATGCTTCCTGCCATGCTCCATGCTTGGAAAAAGGAAGCAAATCTTCACTAAAATCTTTCTTTAGTGGATCAAAGTAACTGGATTCATAATCCAATTGTTCATTATTTATTGCGGCTCTATGCTTCCATAAACTAGATAATTTCTTTAACATATTCGCTACACTATCGCTATGTAGATTATTTTCACAGTTATTTTCCATTTCTCTATATATAAAATATCATATTTTAAGATAAATTCTATTGGGGTACTACCCCATTATTTGTAAATTCTATTGCTTAATCTTTTGTAAACTACTTATCGTTATCACTATAAATTAAAGTACCAGAAAAGGAAAGGTTCTCACGAGGAACAGGTCTTTGGATAAATTCATTAAAGCTTCTTGCTGTTCATTTTCATTCGTAGATCAATTATCTTATCCTCTCATCTTTTTATGTTGATTATAAACACTTTGTTCACTCTGGCAGTGTATGGAATTCGGCGCAATAAATGATTTCACTGGCAATTCCCATAAATACAAGCTAATGCAAGACTTATCAATCACACTACTTTAGAGTAGGAGATCTTTTGTGATAAGACAATAAGCTTTCACTGGATATTTTTCAATTTTGTTTTAAAAACTAATTCTTGATTTGCAATTAAATTGTTCATTGCAAGAACATTACAATCAATTCAGTTTACTGATTGATATTCAAATGAACAACTTTTTACATATTTATTTCATAATGCACAAGAGGTCATATAAATTTCTGTCAAATAATAGATTTTTATATTTCAATATATTACCCCAAATAGAATTGTCAAATTTTCCAGAATCCCCCATTTAAATCGCGGATATGAAATTCAAGTTTATTTGCAAATACTAAGAAAAGAATGTTTGTACGAACGTAAGTAGCTACACAAAGGTTTAATTAAAATTATTTAAATAATTCATTTATTCTTTTTTCATAGATCTCATTATTAAATTCAGACATAGCCTCCCAATGATTTCCTTTAATTTTTTCAATTTCTATGGAACCATTAGTGAATTTCTCCCATTCAAGCATATTATCTGAGCTTTCATTAGACTGGAATAAATAAATATCAGATTTTATTTTCCCTTTTTGAAAATATTGATTGAAAATAGTATTATTATTAATTATATAATTTTTCAGGTTCTGATCAAAATCAATATTATTTTCTTTTGCATAAGCTTCAATTATCTCAAGGTTATTATTCGTATTTTCTTCGATGATATCCTCCTGGTAATGGTTCTTACTAATATAACTCTCTGCAAGAACAAAACTGATATTATCATATTTATTTTCGAGAGTTTTCATCATTTCAAAAGCTATACTACCTCCCATTGAATAGCCAAAAATAATTATATGGCTATGGCCCTGATGTCTTTCAATAATTTCTTTGCAAAACATCTGGCTTGCTTCTTCTATAGATTTGAAAAAAGCATCTCCGTTATTTATCCCGGAATATTCAAATCCATAGCAATTTATATTGGATTCAACACGTGCTGATAAATTTTTAAAAACACCAGGAATACCTGTTATAGGAGGAATACAATACATTGATGTATTTTTTTTCTCAAAAGAAGTATTGAGATCAACAAGAAGGCTTTTATTCGGCTTTATAATACTTAATTTTTGAATAGTTGGTGAACTATATATATCACTAAGCTTTATATTGAGATTTTTTAATTTTTTAATTTTTGACCAAACAGTCAAAGCGTTTAAGCTATTTCCACCTAACTCAAAGAAATGATCCGTTATTCCAATTTTATTGATTCCCAACACTTCCTGCCAGATAAGAACAAGCTGATTTTCTATTTCATTTTCAGGTGCCACGTACTTATTTTTTATCACATCATTTTCAGAAATATCCGGCAATAACTTCCTATCTACTTTACCATTTGCATTGAGTGGCAACATTTCTAATTCCACATAAAAACTGGGAACCATATATTCAGGCAATTTACTCTGTAGAAATTCTCTCAGTTCAGTTTTACCTATGCTGGCATTGCCAGCATAGGCATAATACACCACTAACACTTTTTCCCCATTGAATTCCTTCGCTTCAGCAAACACCTGTCTGATACTGGAACTAAACTGGCGAACATTGGTCTCTATCTCTCCCAATTCTATCCTAAAGCCCCTTATCTTTATTTGAAAGTCATGTCTCCCTAAAAATTCTATATTACCATTGGGAAGCCATCTGGCCAGATCTCCCGTATCATACATCTTCATTTCGGCGTCGAAAGGATTCCCTACAAACCTCTCCGATGTCAACTCGGGTTTGTTCAAGTAACCCCGGCGAGATAAACCGTCCCCGGAAATATATAATTTGCCACCTACTCCAACCGGAACTACTTCTTTATTATCATCTAATATGTAAACCTGGGTGTTGGAAAGAGGCTTACCTATGGATATTTTACCTCCTGCATATAACAATTGAATAGAAGTCACAGTTACTTCTGTAGGACCATACCCATTATAGAAAGAAAAACTATGATTATCAAACCTATTAACTAATTTTTGACTACAAGTATCCCCACCAGAAATAATTCTGTTCAGATGGGTATCATTATCAAGAGTCATCTTATCTAATATAATCGGAACAGTATGAAAATGGGTAACTTGATGCTCTTTTATATACTCCTGAAGACTCTTAGGATCAGTAATGATATTTTTTGATACGACATGAAGTACCGCCCCCCTTAACAATGCTAAAAAGATTTGCTCTACAGAAGCATCAAAAGTATAGTTTGCAAATAAAAGTACAGATTCATTATCCTTAAAATCAAATTCTATTACTTGTCCCCAAATCAGATTTGTTAAATTTTTATTTTCTATCATGACTCCTTTAGGTTCTCCGGTAGTTCCTGAAGTATAAATCACATAGGCCAGACTATCCGGTGTGCTGATAATCGGGAGATTTTCTTTTGTATAATCTTTTTCTGATTTTTCTAAGTCTTTCCGATAATTTTCTAAGAAAGCTTCATCAATGGTAACCTTTGTTTTTGTATCCTTCTCTATATATTCAACTCTTTCCTGTGGATAATTAGGATCTATAGGAACATAGGCCGCTCCAGATTTCAAAATTCCAAAGATGGAAACAATCATCTTCTCGCTCCGCTCAAGTTTAATCGCTACCAAATCATCTGGTTTTAGTTGATACTTTTGCCTTAGATAATCCCCCAACTGATTTGCTTGTTCATTAAGCTCTCTGTAAGTAAGCTCTGTGTTCTCAAAAAATACTGCTGCATTCTCAGGTGTCTTATCCACCTGCTCTTCGAACAATTGAGCAATTGTCTTGTCACTTGGATAATCCATCTTCTTGTCATTGAATTCTATCAATAACTGGTTACGCTCCGCATTGGTTAGGCAATCAATATCTTCTATGATTACTTGTCCTGTAGAATCTTCTATTACATCTGTAATAAGGTTCTCAAAATGAGTAAACATTCTCTGGATTAAGAACTCATCATAAATGTCCGTATTATATTCTATGGTTAAATTTAATTTGTCCGTTTCAACAAAAATAAAGCTGATATCAAACTGAGATGTTTTACTGGTCAATTGATAGTCGCTGGCTTTAATATTGGAAAGTTCCTCATTACCAAAGCTATTTATCTGCCTCTGATTCTGTAAGACTACCATAACATCAAACAAAGCAGACCGACTGGTATCCCTTTTTAAATCCAGTTTTTCAACTAATTTATCAAACGGATAAATCTGGTGATCATATGCTCCCAACAAAGCCTCTTTCTGTATAGCTAACAAATCTGAAAAGCTATTTTTTTCTCTTAAACGGGTCCGTATGGCAAGAGTATTCAAGTATAATCCAAGCTGGTTCTCCAAATCAGGATGTTCCCTACCTGCTATAGGAATGCCTATAACCATATCTTTCTGATTTGAATATTTATAAAGCAGTGCATTTATTCCTGTCATTAAAAGCATGAATAAAGTGGCATCGTGCGCTTTGGAGAAGGTTTCAAGCTTTTCCAGAAAACCTTCCTGAAATTGATGAGTAATACTATTTCCATTATACGTTTGAATCAAAGGACGTGAATTAAAACTTGGTAATTCCAGCACCGGCAATTCTCCTTCAAATTGCTCTAACCAGTAAGCTTCGGCCTTTCGGAACTTTTCTCCTTTTGTCTCTTCTTGCATCCATAGTGTATAGTCTTTATACTGGATATCCAATACTGGCAGACTTACTGGAGTACCATCCGTTAACGAATTATAAATATTCACAAATTCTGAAATAGCAATTCTGGACGACCAACCATCTCCAATGATATGATGCATGGAAAATAAAAGCAAAAATTCATCTTTTTGTACTTTACATAGCAAAACTCTGAAAAGAGGTGCCTGCTCTAAATCGAATGGTCGATTACTTATATTTTGTACATGCTGAATCGCTGCTTCCTCCTGGTTTTCTGACAAGCTAAAATCTTCAACTTCTACTTTAAAAGATAGATTCTCTTTAGGAAGTATATACTGATGAATTTCACCATCTTCATTAGATTCAAAATAGGTTCTTAATATCTCATGACGACCTATCAGCAATTTGAAGGATTCTTCAAATATATCAATCTCTATATTTCCTTTAAGTTTAATGACGGATGACATATTATAAGCCAATGAGCCCCCATCCAATTGACTCAGTATCCATAACCGGCTCTGTGAAGTAGTGAGCGGATACGAGGTAGCCTCTGGCGATTGAGGAATAGGAGTATATTCATTTTCGAACATCTTTTTTATCAGACCTTCTATTGTTGGATTCGTAAAAAATATTCTAAAAGAAATGGTTTTCCCCAATTGCCTGTTGATCCTGTTAATGACCTGATCCACCATTAAACTATGACCACCTAATTCAAAGAAATTATCTGTGATTCCTACCTTAGAAAGCGCCAGCACCTCTTGCCATATTTCTACGAGCAGTATTTCAGTTTTTGAAACAGGTGCCTTATACAATCCGAAACCTACCGATTCATAGCTGGGAGCCGGGAGTTGCTTACGATCTATCTTTCCATTGGTATTGAGTGGCAAATGAGGCATTACTACTACAAAGCGCGGAATCATATAAGCAGGCAGCACCGTTTGGAGGTAATCTTTAATCTCTTCCGATGACAATTCTCCGGAGAAGGTAGCTTTTTTGTCAACATAAGCTGCCAGGAAAATCAGACCCGATTCATCGGGTAAATCAACAACAATAGCATTGTTTACACCAGGAATATTAAGTAATTGATTTTCAATATCTCCAAGCTCCACCCGATGTCCACGAACTTTTACCTGGTGATCTTTCCTTCCCATAAATTCCAAGCTGCCGCAAGAAAGATATCTCCCTAAGTCTCCGGTTTTATACAACTTTTCATACGGACTATTATGAAGCGGATTTTTAAAAAAAGATGCTTTTGTTTTTTCTTCATCTTTAAAATATCCACGTCCTACTGAAAAGCCTGCAATATAAATATCACCTATTACACCAATAGGACAAGGAAGCATATTTTCATCTAATACATATATATTAAAGTTAGGAAAAGGTCTCTGCATCACCGGTACAGTCATACTATCTGGCTGGCTTGTCATTACAAAATGAGAAGTGTCATCAGAAACTTCTGTTGCTCCATAGGTATTGCTGATTTTTTTGCCGGGAAATATTTTAAACCACCTTCTTACCATATCATTTTTTAAGGTTTCGGCGTTCAAAACAACATGATCCATCTTGCTCCAGACTGCAGCATATTCTTCCAGCTCCAGAATATTCAGCAACTCCAGGAAATAAGAGGGTACCAATTCCAATATGGTGACCTGATCTTCTTCTATGCGATGGATGAAGTTTTTTATATTGTATACCAGATCATCATCATACATTACGGTCTTACCCCCTTCTGCTAATGCGGCAAACATTTGCCAGATTGATATATCAAATCCTTGTGATGCATTCTGGACGACTACAGAGCTTTCATCTATATTCAGGACATCAATTTTACCAAAGATATGATTGAGCATTCCTTTATGCTCTATCATTACGCCTTTAGGTTTGCCTGTGGAACCGGAAGTATAAATAATATATGCAAGCTGATTATGATCTATATCTATACCAGGGTTTTCAGTAGTCTGAGTGTCAATTGCGTCTTTAGAACGATCTAAGTCAATTACCTGATAGGATGAGAATACAGTTTTAAGCTGAGCACGATTTAGGAGCTCTGTCTGGCTGATAATCAAAACCGGCGAAGCACTTTCTAAAATATCAATGATACGTTCATCAGGATAAATTGGATCGACAGGAATATAGCAAGCTCCATTTTTCCAGATAGCCAATACGCTCATCAAAAAAAGATCTGACCTATCCATAAAAATAAGAACCCGATCTTCTTTATTTAGCTTTGTAACGCTTTGCATAAATGCAGCAATTTGGTTGACTCTGTTATTAAGCTGTGAATAGGACCAGCAAGCATTTTTAAATTGTACTGCAATATGGTCAGTTCTCTGTAATGCATTGAACTCAACCATCTTAGTTATTGAATACTCGGTAGAACGTCCCTGAGATGTAGTGTTGAACTCTTCCAATAGAAGATATCTCTGATCCGGATCCAAGCTATTAATTTCACCGATTTTTACATCAGGATTTTCAATCACCTGTTTTAAAACATGGATAAAGGATTGCAGAAAGTTTTTCAGGACGTTTTGATTATAAGCTGATGAGGAATCTGTTATTAATTTTAATTGATGATTTTCAGGTATTATTGCAAGCATCCATTCATAGGGGGTGAATTCCTGAGGTGGCCTCCCCATATTTTCGATATGAAACACAACACTTTGTAAATGTGAAAACTGTGAGGAGTCTTCAATACAATCAACCGGGTATAAAGATGCCTCAGCCACTTCTTTCCGAACCCGTAAAAAGAGCTCTTTAAAGGTTTCAGATGTATCGCACTGAATAGGGTAAAATACTACACCACTATTGAAATTCAATTGTTTAAATCCTCCATGGCAGACAGGAATAGGCTGTATTGTACCGTATTTATTAAATGAAATATGTAAAGCCGTAAGAAAGTACACATAGCTCAACACCGGGTTATTATCACAAAGTTCCAATACTTTATCATATACTGTTTGTGGAAGATCAAGACAAATTTCATGATCGGTCTGTGGATTTTCAACAACCTCTTTTATAAAAAATGAGTCTGGAAGCCTGCCTATTAATTCTTCTTTCAATTTTACCTTCCAAAACTGATGTGTTAACTTTGATTTTATACTTTTTTCAAGTTCCATTTACTTATATATATTAAATTGTGTTTACAATAGATTAGATGATTTGGAAATATATTTCCTATATTTTTATACTAGCAGTTTCTTTGGTATTCTTTGTTTGAAGATTTCTACTTACTTCTTCTATACTTTCATCTATTGCCTGAACAATTATTTCTATCTGTTCCTCATTTATTATTAAAGGTGGTGATATGGTAATATGATCTCCCGAAGTACCATCATAGGATCCTTTTCCTAGATAGACAACCACTCCTTTTTCAAATACCTTATCAACGATTTTCCTGCTTATATTTAATTCTTTTGCAAAAGGTAGTTTTGTTTCTCTGTCAGCCACAAACTCTACTCCCAGGTAAAGTCCCATCCCTCTGACATCCCCAACCATATCATGACGATAAATCCTTTGTAATTTCTCAAGGAAAACTTCCCCCATTTTCAAACTGTTTTCGACTACTTTATTTTCCTTCATATAGTCTATTACAAAACTTCCTATAGCCGCTCCCACAGGATTACAGGCAAATGAATGGCCTCCGAGAAAAGGGATTTTCTTTTCTTCAAATATGGCAGTCACTTTCTGATGGGCAATGACTGCTGAGAGTGGAAAATAGCCTCCACTGATTCCTTTTCCTGCAGCTATTATATCGGGGGTAACACCGAATCTTTCCATTCCGAAATTGGCTCCAATTCGTCCAAATCCGGTCAAAATTTCATCGGCAATAAATAGTATTCCATATTTGTCACATACTCTTCTAACTTCTTTAAAATATCCTTCAGACGGTCCTACCCCACCTAAGGCAGCTGCTACCATTGGCTCTGCTATAAAAGCTGCGACGGACTCCGGGCCTGTTTCCAGTAAACATTTTTCTAATTCTCCGGCACTTATGACTGCATATTCTTCTTCTGACATCCCATCAGGTCTTCGATAAGAGTATGAAGGCGGAATATGAGGAAAATTGTTCATCCATTTATCATACACTGCACGTCTTAAAGCCATTCCACCAACATCTAGGGTAAAGACTGAATTTCCATGATATGTTCCCCATCTGGATATTATTTTATATCGGTGGCCTTCTCCTCTTAATTGGTGATATTGTAAAGCCAACTTTAAAGATTGTTCTACAGCTTCTGTTCCGCTTGTAGCTGTCCAGGCACGATTAAATCCTTCAGGGGCAAAATCTATCAGTCTCGCTAAGTATCCTTCTACTTGTTCTGAAGTAAATGTATGAGTAGGAATTAATGCAACAGCATCCATCTGCTCTTTAACCACATCTGAAATACCTGGTATACTGTGCCCTAAGTTTGAAACTGCTGCAGTACCAGATGTTGCATCAATATATTTTTTCCCATTTTTGTCAATAAGATAAATTCCTTCTGCGTGAGTAATAGAAGGATATGCCCTATCATAGTCTGGGCAAACTAGCATTGAATGAATTAGGTTATTTATCATAATTTATTTATAGTTTATGTTTATTGTTATTTTTCCAGATATGAGGATAATTTATTACCATCATATCTAATTAATTTATTAAGGTTTACTATTAAAAAAATAGTCTTCTTCAAGAATTGCATATTCATAATTATCACTCCAACCGTTTCGTAAGGGAAGTAGTTTTCTTCGATGTGCCTCCCTAATCATCCCTGCTTTTTCCATCACTTTATAAGATCCGATATTATCAACAGCACAGCCTGCTTCAATTCGATGTAATTTTAAGTCTTCAAAACCGAACTTAATAATGCTCCCTAGAGCTTCAGTTCCATAGCCATGCCCCCAAACTTCGGGACTGAGTTTAAACCAAACTTCAGCATTTTTATAGTTTACTTTGATAATATCTAAACCAATAATTCCTACAAATGCGCATGTCTCAGTAATTTCAATTAAAAAAGTAAATTTTTTCCTATCACTTCCTTGTTCAATCTGCTGATTCCAATCATGAACTAACCTTCTGGTATCGGCTTCATTTTCAGAATAGGTGGTTGGGTTAAATTCTGAGGTTTCAGGTCTTATCAGCATTTTATGCAGATCAGAAATATCGGATTCTTTAAATCCGCGTAGGGTAAGCCTTTCAAGTTGTAGTACAATATCATTCATCAATTTATTTTTATTTATTTTTTAAAACTTTAACTCGGAATTCAACAACTCTGTAATATCAGTGTTTTCTTCAATAGTAGGGCGTAAATCGAGCTTTTCCAGGGAAACATCTGGGTTTTCACAGGCATAAGACATGAGCTTTTTGAATTTCATTATTAATAATTCAATGGTAGAAAGATCATAAAGTTCGGTACTGTATTCAATAGCCCACTGGAGCTTATTATCAACTTCTGCAAAGCTAAATGTCAGATCATTTTTTGATGTTTTCCCACTGCTTGGATAATCTTTAATGGTAGTATTCTTCAATTCGAATTGCCCGGTTGGAGCATTTTGAAAAACTAGCATACATTGAAATAACGGTGCATATTGGATATTTCGCTTAATCATCAAATGATTCACAATAGTATCAAAAGGTACTTCCTGATTCGCCAATGCTTCCACCGCCAGGGTTTTTACCATTTCAATTATGGCAGTTATTGTTGATTCCGGTTGGATTTTGGCACGTACGGCAACGGTATTCAGGAAAAATCCTATGATTGGCTCCAATTCTTTTCTGCTACGCCCGGCTACAGGAGAACCAATCACTAAATCACTCTGTCCGCTGTCTTTATTCAAAAGTATAAAATACAGAGACAGTAATAACGTATATAAGGTTGTCCCTTTATTTTTTGCAAGGAGAATAAGGTCTTCTGATAGTTCTGGATCAATATCTACATAGATTGAATTTCCTGTTTTTAAAGGAACTTTCGGACGCTGCCAATCATGTTGAAAGGTGCTTTGTAGTGGGGAATCCTTTAACTGATTTTCCCAATATTTCATAGATTTTTTAAAACGTATACTATCCATATCATCATATTGCCATTCAGAAAAATCTTTATACTGGAGTGATAATGTCCCTGCATCAAAATTCGGATTTTGGAGCAATGATGAATAAGCCCGTGTCAATTCATTTGCAAATAATCCCAATGACCAGTAGTCACCGATAATGTGATGCATCGAAAATGACAGTACATATTTCCCCATCTTGTCGTCGATCAGCAAAATACTGAATAGCGGGCCATTTTCGAAGTCAAATAATTTTAGTTCTTGTGACTGCAATAAAGGTTCAATATCATTCTGATTATTATCTTCCGCATCAATAGTATACTGCTGAAAATTAAATGTGAACTGATCAAATGGAATAATTTTTTGTCGGGGTATTCCTTCCTCATTGCGGATAAATACTGTACGAAGACCTTCTTGTTTCTTTACTACACTTAGTAACGCAGTTTTCAAGAGTTCAACATTCAATTCTCCTTCTATTACAAATGTCCTAACAATATTATACGGAATTCTTCCTTCTTCCATCTGATGTTGCAGCCAAACTCTCTGCTGCCCAAATGACAATGGATAATCCTCTTTTTCCTTTACCGGTTTAATACTTTCATCCTGCTCTTCATGGCTGGAATTATTGCGTTGTACAGTAATCTGTTCGCCTAATTTACGTATGCTGTTATATTGAAAAATATCCCTTATGTTAAGTAAAATCTGATATTCTTTATAAATTCTGGAAATCAACTGAATAGCCTTTAAGGATGATCCTCCAATAGAGAAAAAAGAATCTTCCATCCCGAACTTGTCTTTTGAAAGAAGCTCCGACCAAACCTGTTTCAAAAAGGTCTCATTTTCTGTTTCCGGAATACTCATATTTTTTGATAATGAGCCGGTTTTAACTAATAAATGCGCCAATTGTTTTCTGTCAATTTTTCCGTTTTGAGTCAATGGAAATTTTTCCAGATGAACAAAATCAACAGGAATTTGATTTGGGTTTAATAAATCGATCAATAACAAATGAAAATCATGAGTCATTTCTTCCTGAGTACTTGTATAATAAGCTACAAGCTCTTTTTCAAAGTTATTATTTTCGCGGGCAATCACCACAGTTTCTTTAATATTATCCAATGATAGTATAGCTTTTTCAATTGCTTTCGGTTCGATAAGGACTCCATTAATTTTTAGCCTTTCATCCTTTCGGCCTTCAATATGCAAATTAAAATCTGCATCGAACTTACCTTTATCTCCTGTATAATAAATAATATCCTCGGTATCTGACAATAAAGGATTCTGTACAAATACGGAATAACTGGCTTCTGGATTATTATAATATCCTAAGCTTTTATGCGCTGTTTTAATATAAATGTCACCTTCTTCTCCGATTTTACATATTCTATTATCCTTTATAACAGCAATTTTACAGCCTTCAATAGGTTTTCCAACAGAAATAGCTGTCACTCCGCCCGTGGGCACAATACCAATTCTATAGAAGGATTTAATCAGTGTAGTTTCTGTCGTACCATATAGATTTACCAATGTACAATCTTTCACATACTTTCTCCAGGCCAAAACATCTTTGTTATACAAAGGCTCTCCTGCTAAAAGAACAAATTTAAGTTGTGTCAGTTCATCCATTCCATCAGTAAATTCGCTATATATTAATCTAAACATGGTAGGAACACAATGAATCAGGGTAATTTCATTCTTAATAATCCATTCTATCAGTAAGGCAGGATTATGACGAACTTTATTCGATGGTATTACCAAGGTGGCTCCTGTACAAAGAGGCACCAAAATATCCCTTAAGGAAGCATCAAAGGTAGGTGACGTAAGCTGACTAACACGAAAATCTTCATGAATGCCAAACTCTTTTATTTCCCAATTGATAAAATGATTTAATGAGGAACGACTTCCTAGCACGCCTTTGGGCTCTCCTGTAGTACCTGAAGTATAGAAAAGATATGCCTCATCACATGCCTCCGGAAATGGCTTCCCGGTTTCAATCTCTTTCAGCACTGGATTACAGTTTCCTGGTTGATAACTAATGATCTTACTTTCTAATAAATCAACTGCTATTAATAAGTCTATCTCAATACCATTTACTTTTACAAGCTTTTGTACTTTTTCAATATGCTTTGTATTACATATTATAACGGATGGATTGGAATCAGATAATAATTTTTTTAGAAATACATTTGAATGATGTAAATCAAATGGCATATAAATAGAGTTTGAAAACCAGGTTCCCAACAATGCTGTTACCAACTCTACTCCAGGCTCTGCAACAACACCTACGATAGGTGATTTCCTATCTTTTAAACTTAAAATTATATTGCTAATTTCTGAACTTAATTTATAAAGCTCATTATAAGTAAGTCTACCTTCTTCTGTTTGAATGGCAATTTTATTGGGGTATAATCTTGTACTTTGAACTAAAAGAGAGGTAATTGTTTTTATTTCCATTTCTTATATATTACTTATTTTATTATATACTGATCTGGCCATCAGTTCCATCGGATCAATGAAAGGAATACTTACATTCTTCTGACTTAAAACCATAGACACTTCTGTGCAACCAGCAATTAATACTTCTGCACCTCCCTGAATCAATAGGTCTGCTGCTGAGCGCAGTAGCTCTATTGATTTATCCGAGGAAGTATGACTTTTTAATCCGTTTTCTCCATATATTGCTTCCATAAAAACCGATTCTTGTTTATGTATATCCAGAGTTATTAATTCTTTTCCCGAAGATTCAATGGGACCATGAAATAAGCGAGAATGTATAGTGCCGGTAGTTGCCAGTAATCCTATTTTATGTGCTGTGGGAAATTGATAGTTTATATAATCAGTGACTAGTCGGATGGGATGAAGTACCGGACAGTTTGACACCTCCGTCATGATATTAAAAAAATAATAAGATGTCATACATGCAGACAGAACCAAGTCAACTTCAGCATTATTCATCAATTGGATCGAACGGATCAGTTCAGGAACAGGTGATGCTTCATTATAAAGTATTGCACGTGTACGGTCAGGTATATTAGAATTATTATGATATAGAAACTCTATAAACTCCTGATCTGTTTGTGCATTAGAAAACTCTAACAATTTTGATTGAAAAGTAAGACCTGCATGAGTGCCCATTCCTCCGATAATACCTAATTTAACTTTTTCCATAATGCATCATTATGCCATTGCAACAAGTACCTTTCTATCTCCTTTAAAAGGCATCCTACCATGACTGATTAGCTCATTATCAACCATCAGAAAATCTCCTTTTTCCCATGGCGTTAGGTTCAACTCCGCATCGATATTCTGCTGAATCTCTTTTACTACCTTATCGGAAATCGGTTCTCCATCACCAAAGCATACATACATGGGCAAGGCTTCAGCATTATTCCCTGAAATAAGCATAAGAGCCTCATAAATTTCGGGTTCCATATGAGAAGGATGAAATTGATCGATCTGATTAAACCATACTTCTTCTCCATTTTTTGTTTTAATAATTCCTTCACGCAGATGAGAAAGACGTAAACCACCATCCTCTTTCCATTCATAGTGAATATCCCCGGCACGGCAAAAATCTTCCACGTCATTCTTATTATCCAACTCAAAGGTATCTTGCCAGGATGGCCCCATTCCAACCCCACCATGTAAATTCCTGATATACAAAAGCTTATTGTTTTTTATTTTGTCAACCAATTCTTTATCCATTCGCTCCAAAACTTTTCTACCATCTGCCAGCGGGGTTTCGCCTCCTTCTTGGGACGGTTGGATGCAAGACAGATATAAATTTTTTGGCCAGCTGGAAGAATAGGATAGTTCATTATGCTGTGTAATCCTGAAATCCTGATCATACTCTGTTGATGTATAGATATTGCCAGAAATTTTTGTACGTGGAGAATTTCCGTCCTTATAATCTATGTATTTAGTATTGACAATATTGAGTACTTTTTCGAATTTTTCAGCACTGTCAATCTCAAGCCCTCTAAATACAATTGCTCCATGTAGGTTCATGAGCTCTTCAATACCCGAATGTCCTTCGTGAAGCCAGGTTTTAAATTCCTCTAATTCCAAAGCTTTTTTAAACTCAATAATAACAGGTATTCCTATATGCACTAAAACATCTACATTATTTTTTAATATTTCCATAGCTAATTATTTTTTATTTGTTAAAATCATCCCGATACATATCATATATTTCTTGATTTTCATCCTGGATATCTAAGCTTATTTCTTCCATATTTTTTTTATTTTCCTCGATTATTTCGGCTAGGACAAACTGAAAATTGTTCATAAAAGATATAATGGTCTCCTGTTTAAACAGCCTTTCATTATATAGACAATTGATCGTCATACTGCCACCGGATTCGATCACATAGATAGAAATAGGATTTTTACTTTCTATAGGAACTTCAAATTCACAATCTCTAATCTGAAATGGTAAGTCCAACTGATTCTCTAAATTGGTATTCTCATAATTCATCATATTGATTACAACATCAAATAAAGGTTCCTGAAAATAATCCGTCCTTTTTCTAATTTGTTCAATTAAAAGATCAAAGGGATAATCCTGATGATCGAATATCTCTAATATAGAGCTTCCTATTTCTTTCAGGAATGCTTCTATATTTCCTACTTTCGGAACCTTTGACTTTACAATAATTGTATTTAAATAATATCCTATCTGATTTTCTAATTCAGCATTCAGTCTTCCACTGATGGGTACTCCAAAATAAGAACTATTGATCTTAAATTGTTTACTGACCGTAATGGCCAAAATACCTGTAATAAAAGAAAATAATGTTATTTCATTTTTTTGAGAAAAAAGAGTAATGGCATCCGTGCATTCTTTATTCAGGACAAATGTTTCTTTTTTTGCAACTCCTGTTGTTTGTGACGTGTTTTCATAATCAAAAGGTAAACGTTCTACCTCATCCAGATTTTTGAATTCGTTCATCCAGAATTTTTCCAACCGTTCAAGACGATCCTCATTCAGTTCTGTAAATTGCCATTCGGAAAAATCTTTATAATGAATTAAAAGAGGAGATTCTTGGGATTCTTCTGCATTCAATTCACAAGAATAAAAATATTTTAAATCTTTAAAGAAAATATTGAGCGACCATCCGTCTGCAATGATGTGATGAATATTAATCGACAACAAGCTCTTTTTTTCATCTATTCTATACAGTCTGATCCGTAATAGCGGCTCTTTCTGTACATCAAACGTATACAAATTATCTTTTTTAATCTGCATGATGAGGTCTTCGTATTGATAATCATTATCCGAGTATGATATCGTTTCTAAAACAGATGGAAATTCATTGGAAGAAATAATTTGCTGCATGGGCTCTCCATCAATAATAGGAAATATAGTTCTTAAACTTTCATGACGTTGTATAACCTTTGATAGGGCATTTTTAAAATACACTATATCGAAATCCCCAATTAATTCCTGTACCATAAACAGATTGTATTTTTCAGGATTGGATTCGATCTGGCATTGTATCCAAAGTCTCATCTGAGCATTGGACATCCTATAATAAGGCTTATCTTCCTGCTTTTTAATAAGCACATGATGATTCCGATTTTGATGGCTTAAAAAAATGGATAATTGGGAAATTGAAGGCATTTTAAAGATTTCATTAAATTTTAATTTAATCTCTACCTCTTTTTCAATTCTGGAAAGTAATTTTAAAATCTTTATACTATTTCCGCCCAATTCAAAAAAGTTATCAGTAATTCCTACTTTATCTACTCCCAATACTTCCTGCCATATCTCTGCAAGCTTCTGTTCTGTTTCGTTTCTTGGAGCAATATATACTTCTCTAATTAGGTCTTCCCCTCCAATAGGCGGTAACGCCTTTCGGTCCATTTTGCCATTAGGGGTTAGCGGAACAAAATCCAGTTCTACAAAGAACCCGGGTACCATATAATCCGGTAACTTGCTTTGCAAATACGTTCTTAAGTCTGATTTCTCTATTCCTGTTTCTTTATCAACAGTATAGTACGCTACCAAAACTTGCTCTCCACTTACTTCTTGCGCATCAGCTATGACTTGCTTGATCGCTGAACTGAATTGACTGATGCTTGTTTCTATCTCACTCAGCTCTATTCTATACCCTCTTATCTTTACCTGGAAATCTTTTCTGCCCAGGAACTCAATATTTCCATCCGGAAGCCACCTTGCCAAATCTCCGGTATCGTACATTTTGGAACCGATTTTAAATGGATCGCTGATGAATTTTTCAGACGTAAGCTCAGGTTTGTTGATATACCCACGGGACAAGCCGGTACCTGAAATATAAAGTTTGCCGAATTCCCCATGAACACATAGCCTTTGATGAGCATTAAGTATATAAATAGAAGTGTTGGCGATAGGTTTACCAATAGGCGGAATTAATATTCCGTCACAAGACTTATCAATAACGTAGCTCGTTACTACATGAGTTTCTGCAGGACCATAATGATTGTGAATTTTTAATGAAGTACCTTTTATTTTTTCCTGAATCAAATCATTAAGAATCAATTTTTCCCCAGCAACTATGATGTGTTTAACATGCTCTATACAATTCAGAAATGAAATATTCTCTATCAAAACTTTAAAATATGCTGTTGGGAAAAACAGGGAATCCAGCTGTTTCTTTACTATAAAATGAGTCAATTCATGAATATTTTTCTTAACAAAGTCTGATATAGGATATAAAGTTGCTCCACTCAATAGAGTACTAAAAATTTCTTGGAAAGAAACATCAAAACTCGGATTTGATAGAAAAGTAACTTTACTATATGGATCAATTGTTTTAATATGATATATCATTAAATTAAGAATACTACCCTGCTGCATCATTACTCCTTTGGGATTGCCAGTGGTTCCCGATGTATAAATCACATAGGCCAAACTGTCTGGGTTGTTGATGATCGGAAGATTTGATTTCGTGTATTTCTCCTTGTCGTCTAAGATTTGTTTATAAAAGTCTTCTAAAAAAAGTTCGTCTATTGTAACCTTGGCTTTTGTATCTTCTTCAATATAATCTATCCGCTCCTGTGGATAACCAATGTCTATCGGAACGTAGGCTCCGCCAGACTTGAGAATACCCAATATACCCACGATCATCCGATCGCTCCTCTCAAGCTTAATAGCTATTAAATCATCTGCTTCTATTTGATAAGCTTTTCTCAGGTAATCACCCAGTTGGTTGGCCTGCTCATTCAGCTCCTGGTAAGTCAGCTCCAAATCTTCATAGACTACAGCTATATTATCTGAGGTTCTACTTACCTGCTCTTCAAAAAATTCAATGATGGTCTTATTATTAGAATATTCACAACTTGTATCATTGAACTCTACTAATAACTGATGATGCTCTGCTTCAGTAAGAAAGTTAATCTCTTCTATGTTTAATGGACAGCTTCCTTCGCTTTCTTTATGCTTAATCTCATGGTCAATAACTTCTGTCAAAAAATTCTCAAAATGCGAAAACATCTTTGAGATCATTAACTCATCATAAATATCTGTATTGTATTCAATGTTAAGGGTCAATTGATCAACCTGCTCTGAAAAAATATAACTCACGTCAAACTGAGAGGTTTTACGAAGGTACTCATAACCTGTAACCTGCAAACCTTCTATATCATTTTCTGTGTTGCCAAATTGTAATTGATTCTGATTCTGGAACACCACCAATACATCAAACAATGCTGAACGGCTGGTATCCCTTTTTATATTCAGCTTTCCTATAAGTTTATCAAAAGGATAAACCTGATGTTCATAGGCCGATAACAGGGTTTCTTTTTCTTTTTTCAAAAGAGAGTCAAAGGTATTAAGCCCCTCTTCCAATCTTGTTCTTATCGCCAGGGTATTTAGGTAAAGCCCTATCTGCTTCTCGAGATCAGGATGTTCTCTCCCTGCTATGGGGGTTCCTACAATCATATCATGCTGACCTGTGTAACGATAAAGAAGCGCCTTTATGCCTGCCATAAGGGTCATGAACAAAGTGACGCCTTGATGGCCGGAGTATGTTTTTAATTTTTCTGTAAAATCACTTGAGAAACGATAAGCGATATTGGATCCATTGTAGGTCTGGACAAAGGGGCGAGGGTTAAAATTAGGTAACTCCAATACGGGAAGTTCTCCTTCTAACTGTTTCAGCCAATAGGTTTCTGCTCTTTGATATTTCTCGCCTTCCATCTCTTCATACAACCATACAGCATAGTCTTTATACTGGATTGATAATGGGGGGCGTTTTAAATCTTCGTTATATTCTCCGCTAAGATATTTATTGTAATTTTCAACAACTTCTGAGACCAACACTTCTGTGGACCAACCGTCTCCAATGATATGGTGCATGGATAGAAAGAAAATCCTTTCATGATTACCTCTTTTTAGCAAAGAGGCACGTATCAGCGGGGAATCTTCCAGATGAAAAGCCTCGCTATTGGAAGCCTGTAAATAATATTCTATATCAGACTTCGTCTTATCGGTAAAATCTAAAATGTCTATCGTAAAGTTTACCGATTCCTGCGGAGTGATATACTGGCGAATCTCTCCACTAGAAGCATCTAGCCTGAATGAAGTTCTGAGAATTTCATGTTGGTTGATAAGTTGTTTGAAAGATTTTTCAAAATAGATCTCGTGAAGTTCTCCACGCAAGGTAACTACGGCAGGCATATTATAGGCCTGTGATCCACCTTCCAATTGACTAAGTATCCAAAGTCTTTGCTGCGAAGGAGTCAACGGGTAATGATCTTGGTATGGGGCTTTGGATATCGGTATGTAATCCTTACCGGTAAGTTTTTGGGAAATATCCGAAACGACCGGTGAGGAAAAGAAATCTTTAAAACTGATCTGCATGCACAGGGTTTGATGGATCCTGTTCAGAACCTGAGCCACCATTAGACTATGCCCTCCCAATTCAAAAAAATTATCAGTGGTTCCAATACGATCCACTCCCAATACTTCCTGAAAAATTTTTACCAGTTGTTCCTCAACATTATTCACGGGAGCCACATAATCTCTCCTGATAAGATCTTCCCCTGTAACTAATGGCAAAGCTTTATGATCAACCTTACCATTGAGAGTCAACGGAATAGACTCGAGTTCCATGAAGAAACCGGGTACCATATAGTCTGGTAATTTGTTTTGAAGATAGTTCCTAAGACTAGTCTTGTCTATTGATGTTTCTTTATCTACCGTATAATAGGCAACTAGTACTTTTTCACAGTTTATTTCTTTGGAATCAACCCAAACCTGTCGGATAGACTGGCTAAATCGAGAGATATTTGTTTCTATCTCGCCTAGCTCTATACGGTAACCCCGAATCTTAACCTGGAAGTCCTTCCGACCCAGGAAGTCTATATTGCCATCGGGTAACCATCTTGCCACATCTCCAGTATCATACATCTTACATCCTTCTTCAAACGGATTGTCTATAAACTTCCCTGATGTTAGCTCAGGATTATTCAAATAACCCCTGGATAAGCCCGCTCCACTTACATAAAGCTTACCACTTACACCAATCGGAACTACATTCAGGTCTTCATCCAGAATATAAATCCGTGTGTTGGAAATAGGAGTTCCAATGTAAATGTTCTCTGAATCCTTTGTAATTTTATAATAACTACAGCAAACTGTTGATTCTGTCGGGCCATAGGTATTATATACATCAATTTTATTTAACAATTGGTGGATCTGATTAACTTGTAGCCTATCTCCCCCACTTATCAACGTATTTAATTTTAATTCGTCTAACTTATTGGTGTGGTTATTAAAATATTCTATAAGATAAGGATTAGTACTGAGTTTGGTGACTGATTGTTTTTTGCATATATCAATTAAGTTCTCAAAGTCTTTATTATCTTTCGCAATTGCTAATTTACCCCCAGCTATAAGCACAGGGAAAATTTCTTCAATGGATGTATCAAATGAAATAGTAGATTGACTCAGCATTGTATCAGAAGATCCGATTTCAAAATAATTGATAAATGTTACAACATAGGAGGACAAATTTTTGTGTTCTACCATTACTCCTTTTGGCTTACCTGTTGAACCTGAAGTATAAATTACATAGGCCAGATGATCTTGTGTGTTGATCATCGAAAGGTTATCTTTTGTATATTTCCCCTCATTCTCCTGTATTTTTTCATGGAAAACTTCCAAAAAAGTCTCGTTTATCACAAGTTTTACCTGGCTATCTCCTTCTATGTAATCTATCCTGTCTTGTGGATATTCCGGGTCTATCGGTACGTAAGCGGCTCCTGATTTCAATATCCCCAATATCCCTACAATCATCCTATGGCTTCTCTCAAGCTTGATGCCCACCAAATCATCCGCTTGTATTTGATAGTTGTGTCTTAAATAATCCCCAAACTGGTTGGCATATTCATTCAACTCACTGTAAGTAAGCTCCATATCTTCAAAAACCACCGCGATATTACCTGGCGTCCTGGATACTTGTTCTTCAAATAATCCAACTATTGTCTTATCATTGGGAGCATCAACTTGTGTATTATTAAACTCAACCAATAACTGATGACGTTCTTCTTCCGTAAGACAACTAATCTCCTTGATTAAAAAATCACCATTGATAATAATTTTTTCAATCAGATGATTTAGATGCCTGGCCAAATTATCAGAAAAAGAATGACTGTAAATCTCACTATCATAGGTCAAATCTAAATTCAGATGGCCAACTTCAGTGTAAAAACGAAAATCCAGATCAAATTTGCTAGTATGAACATCTAAACTTAATTTTTTAATGAAAAGGTTTTCAAATTGATCATTAAACTTAGATTCTTCTTCGAATGAAACCATTACATCAAATAATGGATTTCGGCCAGCATCATGGGACCATTTTAAGTGGGCCACTAATTCATCAAATGGGTAGTCTTGATATTTATAAGCATCAAGCAGCTGTATCCTGTTCTCCTGCAACACATCTAAAAAAGACTTATCAGATTGAATGTTTGCTCTTAAAGCCAACGTATTTGCATAAAATCCAATCTGATTTTGCAGGTCATCAAGCTCCCTGTTCGCAATTGGAGTACCTATGATAATATCATTCTGATGAGAATATTTGAACAACAAAATATCAACAAGAGTCTTCACTCCCATAAATAAAGTTGCGTTGCTGCTAGCACATAATTTTTGGAACTGTGATGAGATCTTATCATCAAACTGTATGGAGACCGTTTTTCCTTTACCACTCTTATACCGTGGTCTAATCTTTTGAGAAGGCAATTCTAAAACAGGTACTTCTTCTTTAAAAAGAGAAATCCAATATTCCTTCCCTTTACTTATTTCTTCACCGTTTAACCACCCTTGCTGCCAAACTGCATAATCTTTATATTGGATGGATAAATCCGATACTTTAAAATTATCACTATCTATATTTCTAAAAATCTCAAAAAAATCTCTGGTCAATACATCAATGGACCAGCCATCACTTATAATATGATGCATTACTATAAGCAAAAGGTATTTCTCTTCGGAAATTTTCAGTACACTACCCCTTATCAATAAATCCTGTTCCAGATCAAAAGAAAGATTTAGAAATTTATGGACTTCCTCATTAATAGCATTGATATTACATTGATAATCGAGTATAAATATATCATTGTGAAAATCTCTGATTATCTGAACGGGATTTCCTTGATTATCCTCCTTAAAAACGGTTCTAAGAGACTCATGTTTTTTAATTATATACAGAAAGGTCTTTTGTAACTTCTGGACATCAAGGTTACCCTCAATTTCAAGCATCATCGGAATATGATAGGCTATGTTCTCAGGATTCATCTGATGCATCAGCCATGTTCGCTTCTGGGTAGAAGAAAGGGGGTAGAAATCTTTTTTTTGAGCCTTTTCTATACGTACGTTAGTGGAAATATCTTTCAAAAAAGTAGTAATTTCGTTTTTATGCTCTTTTATTTCCGATAAAATATGAGGAGTAACAATTCCTTTCGGAGCCTGTATATCTATATTATCTCCTTTAAGAGATAGCTTTATCTTAAGCTTATTTAATTTTTCTAAAAGTTGATTCATAAAATACTGATGGTATTTAGATAATAAATTAATTACCTGTTCTGTTTATTTCCTCCTCATTGCCGGTAGCTCTTTTTACAGACTTTATTTTTTGATTCCCAAACTTATAACTCATACTGAGTTGTACATATTGGTTATCCATATAATAAATACCTTCTTGATAGACATTATTCACTGTAGAGCTTTGACGTACCTTTTCTGTTCTCAGAATATCGTTTACTTTCAATGAAATCCTTAAATTCTTATTCATCAAAACATATTGCAAAGAGGCGGAAAGATTCCCCATGGCTCCAATATTATAAAACTTACCGTCAACACTTCTGGGGCTATACCAATAATTTACATTAAATAGAAATGTCTTATCCTTGTTTAAAATAAAATCATTATTGGTAGAAAATCGCCCGCTCCAGCCTTTCTGATACCTTTGAATGGCAGGAATAAAAGACTCCGCTTTTACATAGCTGATATCTAAACTATTCATAGAGGTCCACCATTTCAGCTTATCAAAGGTGTAGCTTTCGGATATTCCCCATCTTTTTGTGTTTACATAGTTTTCATTAGTGAATGAGATCTCATTGGTTACTGGATCTGCCAGCGCAATTTGGCCAAAGAGATTTTTTTCGTTTGAAAAGTAAATTTTACTTTCCAACGCTTTGTAGGTATATGATAAATCGATATTATCAATAAATGCAGGTCTTAAAAAAGGATTTCCACCAAGTTTCTGAAAAGGATTTATATACCATTGATTAGGATTTAATTCATGAAAGCTTGGACGTTCAATTCTTCTGCTATAATTTAATGCGAAAGAGGAGTTCTCAGAAGATTTATAATTGATGAATAAACTGGGAAATAATTTGGCATAATTATAATTATTGGTCTGATTAAGGCTTATTGAATTCGATTTTGTTTGCATGGCTTCCAGCCTCATCCCAAGCTGTGTTTCCCAATGATCCCCAAATTTCTTATTTGCAGAAGCATATAAAGCCTGGATATGTTCTGTGTATTCAAACCTTGTCGAATTTGATGGAAAACTTATAACAGGAGTATCGGATAAACCACTGTTAAAGATATCCATGTCATTTTTGGCTTTTGAAGTACCTATTTTTCCTCCAAAGCTGATGTTTATATTTTTCAAAGGGTATTCAACATCTATTTTTCCAGAATAATTATTAATATTTTGAGAATTAAGACTAAAACCATTATAAAATTGTTGTTGATAAGGTGTTGTAGTAGCTGAGTTCCCCTCATAATAACGATCATCCTGATTGGCATAATTGAAATAATCAAAATTTAAAATAATTTTTCTGTTTAATGAATCAAGCTTAAACTCATTATAATAATTAATAGAATTAAAATTGGGTTTTCTGTTTTGATTACCATTGGATTGTAGTTGTTGAAGAACAGTGTCTGAACCGTAATCCAGAACATCTGTAGAGGTTTGTCCAGGAAGTTTAGATCTATTGATATTGGCAATATACTGAATCCCTGTCTTCCAAAAATTATTAATTGTATAATCTACACCAAATTTAGAACTGAATCGCTTAGAACGAACAAATTGAGGAGATTTTGTGTACCATAAAGCATCTTGAAAATAAGCATAGTCATCAGCGTCAATCTTCAATCCACCCTGTCTATAGCTTAATGCTGATGATATAGCCCATCTTCCTTTATTAAAGTTGAAATTTGCAAATCCCGACCCTTCTGAACGACTTCTTTGTAAATAAGTCATTCCTGCATTAGCATTCCACGAATCTCTTTTGGCTATTTTTGTTTTAATATTTATAATTCCGCTATTACCGACAGCGTCATATTTTGCAGGCGGAGTAGAGATTACTTCTATACTTTTGATATTATCTGCAGCAATAGATTTTAAAAAATTACTCAGATCCTCTTGCTTCAGCTCTATTAAACGATCGTCTACCATTACACTTACTGCTCCTTTTCCAATAATTGATATATTATCGTTTCTTACTTTGACACCTGGAGTAATTTTTAAAGCTTCAAGAGCGTCCCCCCCTGCTGTCGCAATGGCATTTTCGACATTGAAAACCACACGATCAATCTTTCTTTCAATCAGTTTCTTTTTGCTTGTGATGATAACCTCTTCTATTTTTTTAGTATTTTCAATCACGATTGTCCCCAAATTGAAATCTGAATTAATTTGAATATTACGATTGTACAGGAAATGATTAAATTGTTTTACCTTAAATGTATAAACTCCTGTATCGTTTATTTTCAAAGTAAAGTTTCCGTTCTCTTCAATTAATCCATTTTTTACAATTATAGAATCTTTGTCTATTAAAAGAACTTCTGTAAATTGATTTTTATTTTTATCAGTTTGTTCAACTTTACCGGTTATTATAAACTGACTATATACCTTGTTTGTCAATAATATTATGATTATAAAGCTTATAAGTCTTAATTTATTAAATAGTAAATGTTTCAGATTCTGATTCTTCATGTTGATTATGTGAGAGATTATGAATTAAATTTAAAGTGCTTATTAGGTTATTTGTTTTTTGTATGGTATTATGTTCAAATAGTTGACTTACATTTATATCTATTTTAAGAGCTTCATTAATAGAATGAGTTAATTTTATAGCCATTAAACTATGCCCACCTAGTTCAAAAAAGTTATCTGTAATTCCTACTTTATCTACTCCCAATACTTCCTGCCAGATCTCTACAAGTTTCTCCTCAATTTCATTCCTTGGAGCAACATATTCTCTTCTGATTAAATCTTCACCTGTCACACACGGCAATGCCTTACGGTCTATTTTACCATTCGGTGTTAATGGGATACTATCCAACTCTACTAAAAACCCCGGTACCATATATTCAGGAAGCTTACCCTGGAGATACTCTCTCAGTTCAATTTTGTCTATGTTTGCTTCCTTGCTCTTCACATAATAAGCTACCAGCACTTTTTCTCCGTTGACTTCTTTAGCATCAGCAACGACTTGCTTAATAGCTGTATTAAACTGGTTAATATGGGTTTCTACCTCACCTAACTCTATCCTGTACCCCCTTATCTTTACTTGGAAATCGTTTCTGCCGAGATATTCAATATTGCCATCTGGCAGCCATCGTGCCAAGTCTCCCGTATCATACATCTTAGTTCCTTCTTCAAAAGGATTATCTATAAACTTTTCAGCAGTCAGTTCCGGTTTGTTTAAGTAGCCACGGGATAAACCTACTCCTGCGATATAGAGTTTACCAAATGAACCGTGTTCTTTTATTTGCAACTTACTATCTAAAATATATAATGATATATTGTCAATTGGCTTTCCAATTGGAATGCTTATTCCACTATTAAAATCTGAGCAATCATAATAACTCACATCAATGCTTGCCTCTGTAGGACCATACAGATTAATTAATGAAGTGTTAGGCAAAATTTTATAAAATAAATCCCTTTGGGGAATCGTTAATGCTTCACCACTAACAAAAACTTGTTGTAAACTATCTATTTTTTTTATAAATTTATTATTTGAATCTAAATAGATTAAGAATCTCATTAGCATAGAAGGAACAAAATGAATTACAGTTACCTTATTCTTATAGATGTTCTCTATTATATCAAAAGGACTTTTTTCATGTTTCGAAGTTAATACGGACAATTTAGCTCCATAAATACCCCACCACAATAATTCCCATACTGAGACATCAAAAGAATAGGTCGTCTTTTGTATCAAAGTATCTTCTGAAGTTAAGGAGTATGCTTTTTGCATCCACACTAAACGATTAATTAAAGAATGATTCTCAATCAAAACCCCTTTGGGCTGTCCGGTAGTTCCGGAAGTATAAATTACATACACTAAACTATCCGGTCTGCTTATAATCGGAACATTTTCTTTTGTGTAAATATTTTCTGATTTCTCCAACTCTTTCTGATAACTTTTTAAAAAGGCTTCATCAATAGTAACTTTTGCATTGGCATCTTGCTCTATGTATTCAATCCTTTCTGTTGGATATTCCGGATCAATAGGAACATAAGCTGCTCCTGATTTCAAGATTCCCCAGATTACAAAGATCATCTGCTCACTTCTTTCTAACTTAATTGCTACCAGATCGTCAGGCTTTATGTGATAGCTCTTTCTCAGGTAATCACCCAACTGATTTGAATGCTCGTTAAGTTCCCAATAAGTAAGTTCTTTATTCTCAAAAACTATCGCCACACTTCTTGGTGTTTTTTCAACCTGTTCTTCAAACAACCCGACAATTGTCTTATCGCTAGGGTAATCTATTTTTGTATCATTAAACTCATAAAGGAGTTCGTAACTCTCTTTTCTGGTAAGAAAATCAATGTCTTCTATAAAGATTTCCTTTGTTGAGTTATCTACAATTACTCTCAGTAGCTTCTCAAAATGAGAAAACATTCGTTTGATGAGAAAATCATCATAAATGTCTGTATTGTATTCTATGGTAAGACTTAGTTGCCCTCCATCTTCCTCAAACATATAGCTAATATCAAACTGAGAAGTCTTCCGATGATAACCATATTTCTCTACCTGTAAACCATTTATATTGTTTTGTGTATTCCCTAAGTGTAACTGAGTCTGATTTTGGAATACTACTAACACATCAAACAATGCTGATCGACTAGTATCCCTCTTTATATTAAGTTTACTCACCAACTCATCAAATGGATAAAGTTGATGTTCATATGCAGACAGAAGAATTTCTTTTTCTTTAGTAAGAACAGATTCAAAAGTATTATGTTCTTCTAATCTTGTTCTTATCGCAAGGGTATTTAGGTAAAGTCCAATCTGATTCTCTAAATCAGGATGTTCCCTTCCGGCTATCGGTGTACCTACAATAATATCGTCTTGTCCCGTATAACGATATAACAATGTCTTTATTCCAGCCATTAAGGTAATGAACAATGTTACCCCATGCTTCTCCGAATACTGCTTGAGCTTCTCTGTAAATTCTCGAGAGAATAAGTGATTTATATTATTACCATTATATGTCTGTATTAATGGTCTTGTTTTATAGCTTGGTAATTCCAATACAGGGAGTTGACCATCAAACTGGTTTAACCAATAGGCTTCTGCGTTCCGGTATTCATCTCCCTTAATTTCTTCTTGTAACCATACTGCATAATCTTTATATTGAATAGCTAGTGGTGCTTTTTCCTTCTCTCCATTTGAGCTAATAATGCCCTCCTCCTTATTACACTCTTTAAGAAGTTTGTTGTAATTATTAACGACTTCCGATATCAGTACCTCTGTTGACCATCCATCGCCAATAATGTGATGCATGGATAAAAAGAAAAGGTATTCTTCACTTCCTCTTTTCAGTAAAAAAGCTCTTACCAATGGACTTTCTTCTAAATTGAAGGCTTCGTTATTGGCCGAATGTAAGTAATCTTCTACTTCTGATTCTGATTTGTCTATAAAGTCCAACACTTCTATGGTAAAGTGGATTTCTTCTTTTGGAGTGATGTACTGTCGGATTTCTCCCGTTCCTTTATCTGATTTAAATGAGGTTCTGAGGATTTCATGTCTATCTATCAAGGACTGAAAAGCTTTTTTAAAATACGCTTTATTAAACTCTCCTCTTAAGATAACTACTGCAGGCATATTATAGGCCTTTGAGCCACCTTCCAATTGGCTCAGTACCCAAAGTCTCTGCTGCGATGGAGCTAACGGGTAATTCTCTTGTTGAGATGCTTTTGGTATCGGGGTATATTCTTTTCCTGTAAGGTTTTTGGTAATTCCTTCAATGGTAGGAAAAACAAAAAAGTTTTTGAAGCTTACCCTCATTGATAGATTTTGGTGGATTCTATTCAATATCTGGGCTACCATTAAGCTATGCCCTCCAAGTTCAAAAAAGTTATCTGTAATTCCTACCTTATCTACTCCCAATACTTCCTGCCAGATCTCTACAAGTTTCTCCTCAATTTCATTCCTTGGAGCAACATATTCTCTTCTGATTAAATCTTCACCTGTCACACACGGCAATGCCTTACGGTCTATTTTACCATTCGGTGTTAATGGGATACTATCCAACTCTACTAAAAACCCCGGTACCATATATTCAGGAAGCTTACCCTGGAGATACTCTCTCAGTTCAATTTTGTCTATGTTTGCTTCCTTGCTCTTCACATAATAAGCTACCAGCACTTTTTCTCCGTTGACTTCTTTAGCATCAGCAACGACTTGCTTAATAGCTGTATTAAACTGGTTAATATGGGTTTCTACCTCACCTAACTCTATCCTGTACCCCCTTATCTTTACTTGGAAATCGTTTCTGCCGAGATATTCAATATTGCCATCTGGCAGCCATCGTGCCAAGTCTCCCGTATCATACATCTTAGTTCCTTCTTCAAAAGGATTATCTATAAACTTTTCAGCAGTCAGTTCCGGTTTGTTTAAGTAGCCACGGGATAAACCGACCCCACTTACGTAGAGCTTACCGCTTACCCCTACAGGAACTATATTTAAAGTATCATCTAGAATATATGCCTGCGTATTACTAATGGGAGTTCCGATAGGAATATTTACATAAGTATCATTCCTCTCCAGTTTGAAAATACTTGTACATACAGAGTATTCTGTTGGGCCATAGGCATTATAATAACTTATTCCGTTTTTAACTATTTCTTTTGCTTTTAACGGGTTAGCCGATTCACCTGCAGTTATTATTTTTTTTAAGGTTTTTACATCTTCATTAGATAGTATCTCTAAATAACTAGGAGGAAAGGTCACAATAGTAGATTCCGTTTCCTTTAAAAATGAAACAAACTTATCTTTATCTTTCTGCTCTTCTTCAGTTGGGATACATAATGTCGCACCTGAATAAAGACACATTATTATTTCAGAAATAGAGGCATCAAAAGCTACAGAAGCAAACCATATAATTTTATCTTCAGAACTAACTTCAAATATCCTTATTTGATCCAAAGACATATTGATATTACTATGATGTTCTACTAAAACACCTTTTGGTTTTCCAGTAGATCCAGATGTATATATTAAATATGCAACATCATTGGGTTTTATTTCAACATTAATATTATTTGTAGATGCAAATTGAATTTCCCCAGATTTTATAGAAGTATAAGGTTGTTGAATGTTTAATGCTTGAAGAACTTCTTTTTCACTTAAAAGTATTTTCGCTTTACTATCTTTTAAAATGTAATCAATTCGATCCTTAGGATAATTAATGTCAATCGGTAAATAAATACATCCTAATTTTTCAATTGCCAATAGCGAAATCAAGAGATCAATCGACTTAGGTAACAATGTAGCAATAATTTGCCCTGATTCAATAGCGTACTTTTCTCTTATATAATGAGCTACCTGATTCGATCTCTCATTAAGCTCTCTGTAAGTAAGCTTTCTGTCTTCAAAAACTACCACTATGTTTTCTGGGGTTTTTATAACCTGCTCTTCAAACATCAAAACAATAGTTTTATCTCGTGGATATTTTTTTTTAGTCTTATTAAAGTCAACTAATATTTGGTTCAGCTCTTTATGATTAACTAGCAAATATTTATGAACATTAATATCTAACAACAATTGATAAGAACAAAGTATATTTGTGAGGTTTTTCAAAAAACTTTCTATGACATACTTTGGGTAATGTTGACTATAAGTAACTGTAAAAATCATTTCATCATCATTTTCTTGATACAATAATGAAATATCATCTTTACAATCGTCTACGCTTTGCTCAAACTGAATTGAAAAATTTGAAAATAGCTCTAAATTTAGCTCCGTTATATTATAATCTTTACAGGAAACTGCATCTTTAATCTCTTTTGCAGTATTTTGTATTCTCTCTTTAAAAGTTTTAGAATCATTATCTTCAACTTCCAATAATATAGGCACTTCCAAATTGATAGAATTAGAAGGATATATTTTAATGATATTCTGAAAGTTCTCAAAATACTTTTTTACGAGAAAAGAGAAGGTCGATGAAATTATGGTAAATTTTGATAAAGAACTATTCTTTGAGATTTTAAGAAAATCTTCTAAGTTTTCTTTTGCCACTTCTGTTTTATAAAAAAAAGAGGTTTTTCCTGAAAAAATGATTGCTTCTTTATCCCTAATTTTATTTCTCCAAAAAATTGTGGATACTAATTGATTATCGGTCATTAGATTAAATTAAATGATAGGAGTGCATTTCAGCTAAAATACTATGCTTTAAGGACTCAATTCTTACGCAAATTTTTTCCTTATTATCTATTTTTATGATTTCACATTCATAATTTTCAAAAGGCCCTGAGGTAATTTTCTTCTTCTCTCCAACTTTAATCTCAAGTGAGCCTCTAAGTTCAACCTCTGAAAATTCATTAAGAAATAATTTAATTCTATTTATTTCTTCATCAAGAACACGAACTAATCTATCTCCAAACTTAATGAATACAACCACCCCATCAATTGCCAGCGCTCGTAAATAATCTTTTATGGTCTCCAAATAAATGAAAACGTAAGAACTAAAAAGAGGCTTCTCTACTTTCTTTTTACGATCGCTCCATTGAGAGATTGTTTTATTAAGTGGTAAATACACTTTGAAATTTTGCTCAGTTAGTACCTGTGCGGTTTTTTTTTCGTAGCGTGATTTGGTATAGATGACATACCATCCTTTAATGAAATTCATTTGCATATATCTTTATAGCTTCGCCCTTTCAGTCACAGTAAATGCTCTATTTTTTTTAAAAGGGATATTAAAACAATGGAATTTTAGAAATAACAGACGTATACATTCAATAAACAAAAAGTAAAAATGTACATTTTAGACCTGTTCTTCTTGTATAACAAAGATGCACTAGCTTTTAATATATAACAACTAAAGCATATCGGAATTAATCAATTTAGGCACTTTATTTACTTAAATTTATAAATTTAAGTAAATAAAAACTTGATTAAAACCCTATATATAAGTCCATTACATTTTTTCTCTTGTCTTCTATTAATATTCAATATAAAATTGTATTATTACGCTTGAAAAACACATATGATGATACGATATTTCATCTTTTTATTATTAATTACTAGCAGTAATCTTTACTTTCCTCAAAGTAGAAAAGGATTTCATATACCGGATTCCTTAAAAACAAAAGATTTTAAGCTTTTAGAAAAGTCTTTTAACAAGACTCTCAGAGTGGATAATAAAAAAGCAGAAATCTATGCCAATATTTTTTTAATAAAGGGTAAAAAAAATAAAGATCTCATCAAAATTGCTAATGGATACCTAATGTTATATCAATTAAGTAATGATAAAACAGCATCATTGTATTTAGATAGTATGATAATAGCTTCTAAGAAAATTCAAAATCCCTATTATTTAGCAAACAGCTATAAATATAAAGGTAACTATTATTACTTGAAAGGAGAATATTCAATAGCTTTAAACAATTATTTAACAGCGAGAAGCTATGTGAAAAACAATAATGAAATATATTATATTCTTAATTTCAATATTGGATTATTAAAACTGGAGCTAAAGGAATATCAGCAAGCTTTACAACTATTTTTGGACTATAAACAGTATTTGGATAAAAATAATATAAAAAATCTTAATTATCTAAGTTGTATATATGCATTAGCTTATACCTATAGTTTTTCAAATCAATTAAATACGTCAGATCATTATGTAGAGATCGGCCTGAAAAAAAACTTAGAAATAAAAGATAAAAAAAGTGAATATAATTTATTACTGGTTTCCGGTATGAACGCCTATAAAAGAAAAGAATATAAGCTATCATTAGAAACACTAAAAAAAGTTAATAAATTAATTAATGGCCATCCTTATAATTCCCAGAATAGAGCAATCAGTGAATATTATATTGGGAGAGTATTATATGATACTAATGATAAAAAATTTGTAGATGCATTTGAGAAAGTTGATTCTATCATTGGTAGAACTAAAAATGTTACTGCTGAATTAAGAGATGCTTACCCCTTATTAATTGATTATTATAAAAAAACAGGAAATAAGGAAAAGCAATTATTATATATAGAACGTCTGTTATCTGTAGATAGTATTTTAAATAAAAATAACAATTTCCTAATTACCGAAATAAATAAAAAACATGATACACCTCTTCTCTTAAAAGAAAAAGAAAATCTCATTTCAGAATTAAATTCCAAGAATTATATTTTATTCCAGCTATTGGGAATAGGTACAATATTTTTAATTATTACATTGCTTTTGTACATTAGAAACCGAAAAAAAATTAAATCCTATAAAAGAAAAGCTTATTTACTGGCCATTCCTCCAGCTTCTACTGATTCTCTCAATATTAATAAAAATATAGAAACAATAACCCAATCAAAAACAATAGATATCCCTCAGGAAAGCCTTAAAACGGTTTTATCAGATCAGAAATTACAACAATTAAGTAAGCAACTAAAAGAATTTGAGAGTAAAAAACTTTTTTTATATAAGAACATGAATCTAGACATTCTGTCTAAAGAGTTAAATACAAATAGGGTTTATTTATCAAAAGTGATAAACGAATTTAAAGGCCAAAGCTTTCCTAAATATTTAAACGAATTAAGAATTCAATATATCGTTGGAGAGCTAAAGCAAAATAAAAACCTACAAAAATTCACCATTGCTGCTATTGCAGATAAAGCAGGATATAATAATGTTGAACCTTTTACCAATGCTTTTAAAAAAATAACAGGTACTTTGCCCTCCTATTTTATAAAATCATTACAAGAGAATGAGAATAGCAAAAACACATAATAAATACAATATCAATAATTTACCAATTAATCTGTTCTGAATTTATAAATTTTGGTATATATTTTTTGGTTAATAATCGATTTCTTTATTTCTTCGTACTATAAATCAAAAAATAAAGCACATTATGAAACAGAAAAAATTACAAACAGAAAAAAAATTAGCATTGAAAAAATCACAAATGTCCAAAATCAACAATCTTAAAGTAATAAAAGGAGGTGATCAATTACTAATTAGTGAAACACATACATGTACAGAACCAACAACTAACAACTAATAAGTAAATAGTGGCTAAGTCAGTTTTAATCTTCTATATATTTTTTGTTCTTATTGGAATGATAGATGCTCAAACAACTAATTTAGCTCCTGCTAAATCTGTTAGTAACGAATATTTTGGAATTAAAACAGTTGATGAATACAGAAACTTAGAAAATTTAAAAGATCCTTCAACAATTAAGTGGATGAAGGATCAAACAAAATATTCTGAATCTATTCTTCAAAATATTCCCAACAGACAATATTATATTGATAAAAGATTAGAATTCGATATGCGAAAATCATTTTCTGTATCAAACATTAATGTTACAGAAAATGGTTTTTATTTTTATCTCAAACAAACTCCAGAAGAAAATACCACAAAGGTTTTTTTCAGAAAAAACTTCAATGGAATTGAAAAAGAAATTTTTAATCCTCAAAATTATAAACCGAAAAATAAAAAAAATTACCACATTAATTATATTAAACCTAGTTATGATGGATCTAAAATTGCTATTGCCTTAACAGAAGGTGGAAAAGAAATTTCAGAAATGGTGATTTATGACCTCAAGCAAAATAAATTACTTCCTGATATTATTACCCACTGTTGGCCCTCAGATGGAGCGGGCATATCATGGCTTCCAAACAACAATGGTTTCATTTATTTGTATTACCCTGTTATTGATCCTAATTCACCCTTATTTTTAAAAAATACAGCATCTGTGATTTATAGAATAGGAGATAATCCTCAAAAGCTAAATACTCTACTTTCTAAAGAAAATAATCCAGATTTAAAAATAAATACTGAAGATTTTCCAGATGCAGTGCTCCCTAATAAGAATAGTAAGTATTTATTTGGATATATATCCGGTCCTAACAAATTTCAAGATACTTATTATATGTTTGAGAATAGTATTGATAAAAAAAATCAATGGCAATTTTTATTTAGTAAGGATGATAAAATTACCCGCTTTATAACTAAAGATCACAATATCATCTATATCTCCGAAAAAAACGGAACGAATGCTATATATAGCACTTCATTGGTTAATCCTGACTTTAAAACACCAATATTAATTGTACCCAGTATTTCTGATGAAGTTCTCAAAAATATATCTAATATAAAAGATGGATTTATTTTTAGTACATCCAAAAACGGTGTGGAAGCAAAATTATATTGGTATAAAAATGGAAAATCTGAATTAATAAAGTTACCAATTCCTGCAGGAAATATCTCAATTACAACCCAAAATGATCTTTCCAATGATTTTTGGATAACATGTAGTGGTTGGAAAAATGAAACAGAAAGATTTAGATATAATTCATTAACCGGAAAATTTGTGCCTGAAAATTTAGCACCCACCATTGAATATCCCGAATTTAAGAATATTATTATAGAAGAAATTATTGTAAAATCACATGATGAAAGAGATATTCCTCTTTCTTTAATTTACAATAAAAACATAAAAAAAGATAAGAATAATCCGTTACTTATGAACGCTTATGGAGCTTATGGATATAATAATAGTCCCTATTTTGCCAAAACTTATATGCTTTGGGCTTTACAGGGTGGTATTGTTGCCGTAGCCCATGTAAGAGGTGGGGGTGAAAAAGGTGAAGAGTGGCATAAAGGAGGTAATAAAGTGACAAAACCAAATTCTTGGAAAGATCTAATCTCTTGCGCAGAGTATATGGTTAAAGAAAACTATACATCACCTGAAAACATAGCAATTTGGGGAGAAAGCGCAGGGGGTATTACTATCGGTAGAGCCATGACTGAAAGACCTGATTTGTTTAAAGTAGCAATTATTGATGCGGGTATTGTGAATTCATCAAGAATGGAGTTTACTCCAAACGGCTTAAATAGTGCAAAGGAATTCGGTTCTTTAAGTATTGAAGCTGAATTCAAAGCACTATTACAAATGGATGCCTATCAACATCTTAAAAAAGGGGAAAAGTACCCAGCAACCTTAATCACTTCCGGTATTAATGATCCCAGAGTATCTTCATGGATGCCAACAAAATTTGCGGCTAAATTATTAGCTTATAATACTTCAGAAAATCCTATTCTTTTAAAAATAGACTACGAAGGAGGACATGGGGGCGACATTCCTATTGCGCAGAAGTATGCTAATTTAGCAGATACTTTTGCATTTGCTTTATGGCAACTAGGACATCCTGATTACCAACCTACTAAAAAACAATAAATAAATCGGATCAATTATTAAGAATAAAATTTTAATTATACGATCTTAATTTACAAATTAAGAAAACGCTGTAAAACCTAGGTTTTACAGCGTTTTTTTTGGTTTCGATACAATTTACCTTAAACAATAATGATCCCAGGATTATAAAGGCAAAAGAGCCCTTTATTCCATTACTTACACTATCCATCTATTATTTTTTTATTTTTAGTATTATTGCATACAATTTTAAACACAATATTATATGCTTAAAAAAATTATTATTCCGCTTTTAATCCTTCCTTTTATTGTTTCTTGCAATAGAGATAACGAATTCAGTAACGGGTCGTCAGATTATAGCCATACGCGTCCGGTAGGAGCCTCTGCCAACAATTTGTTAAGCAATGAACGTTACAACTCATTATTAATAGAAGTCCAATATATGCCGGGATATGCTCCAGATTCTCAGGCTATAGAACATTTAAAGAATTTCTTGTCTACTTTTCTTCGTAAAGATGGAGGAATTACTATTATCCAGCGTGAAATTCCGGGAACTTCATCACCCAGTTTGTCTGCTGAAGATATCAGACAGATTGAAAACACCAACCGTACCGTATTTACTAACGGCTCTACCCTCGCTGTAAGTATTCTCTATACCAACGGGCAGTATACTAATAATAACACCCTTGGAATTGCTTACCGTAATACCTCAGTTGCCTTATTCGGAAAAACAATCCGCGAAAATTCAGGAGGATTCGGACAGACAAGCAGAACCAAGCTTGAAGCCACTGTACTTGAGCATGAATTAGGGCATTTAATGGGATTGGTGGATCTGGGATCACCTATGCAAACCAACCACAAGGATTCTTCTAATGGTAATCATTGCAATAATCAAAACTGCCTGATGTATTATACTTCTGAAACAACAGATATTTTAGGGCTTCTTACTACTGGTAATATCCCTCAATTGGATAATAATTGTAAAGCAGACTTAAAAGCTAATGGTGGAAAGTAGCTGAAAACACATCAACCGTTTAAAAACAAAAAAAGCTGTAAAATAATTTTACAGCTTTTATATTGCGATCCGGACGGGACTCGAACCCGCGACCTCCGCCGTGACAGGGCGGCATTCTAACCAGCTGAACTACCGGATCAGTAGTCCTTAGTTTTCAATCAAATTTGATATGCGATCCGGACGGGACTCGAACCCGCGACCTCCGCCGTGACAGGGCGGCATTCTAACCAGCTGAACTACCGGATCAGTAGTTCTATAATTTCAAATAAATTTGATTGCGATCCGGACGGGACTCGAACCCGCGACCTCCGCCGTGACAGGGCGGCATTCTAACCAACTGAACTACCGGATCAAATTTTGTTAAAGAACTTGTTTCTTTTTTGTGATTGCAAAATTACACCTTTTTTAATTACCTGCAAATTATTTGTTAAAAAAATGCCCTCCAAATATGGAAGGCATTCATTATCAAAGTTATTTTTTTTATAAGTGTGCGCTTAATTTCTCAGCAATCACCTCTTTTGGAGTTACTCCAACTAATTTATCTACAACTTCACCATTCTTAAAGATTAAAACTGTAGGGATATTTCTGATACCGTACTGCATAGAAATCTCCTGATTGTTGTCTACGTCTACTTTTCCTACTACTGCTTTTCCTTCAAAATCTGTTGCTACTTCTTCGATGATCGGACCCAATGTTCTACAAGGTCCACACCATACTGCCCAAAAGTCTACTAATACAGGTTTATCTGATTTTAAAACCGTTTCCTGAAATGAGCTATCCGTAATTTCTAAAGCCATTTTATTATTTTATTTAAATTAATATTCTATTTTATTTTCAATGCTTAATTGAATATCCAAAATTACTACTTTTCAGTAATAACACTATCTATGCTCGACATTTGTTTTTTCTATAACGAAATCATTTGAGATTTCTTTTAAAGCAGTGACTAAAGCATCAATGTCCGCTTTCGTTGTCATATGGCTGAATGAAATACGTAAAGGTGTACAATGATCCATTTCATCCTCAGATAAAACCATCATCATTACCATAGAAGGCTTCGAAGCTCCAGAAGAACATGCACTTCCCTGGGAGATAGCAACTCCCTTCATATCTAGCTGTAATCCTATTAGCGGATTTTTATAAGGCAATAAAGCACTTAGAACAGTATAAAGACTATTCTCCGTTTCTGCACTTCTTCCGTTAAACTTGATTCCGGAAATTTCCGCAGATAATCTCTCAATAGCATAATTTTTAATTTCCTGAATGTAATTGGTATAGCTTTCCATATTTTTGATAGAAAGCTCCAATGCTTTTCCTAATCCAACAATACCGCAAACATTCTCAGTTCCTGCTCTTAGGCTTCTTTCCTGCGGACCTCCTGTAATAATTCCTTTTAATCCGGTCGCTTTCCTGATAAAAGCAAAGCCCACTCCTTTTGGCCCATGGAATTTATGTGCACTGCAAGAAGCAAAATCTACAGGAATATCAGACAGATCCAGATCCATATGAGCCATCGTCTGAACAGTATCCGAATGAAGTAAAGCATTATGCGCTTTACATAGTTCTGCCATTTTCTTTAAATCGGTGATATTACCAATTTCGTTATTGGCATGCATTAAGCTTACTAAAGTCTTCTTTTCTGAAGCTTTTAATAATTCTTCTAATTTATTAAGATCAAGATCTCCTTTTTCATTAGGACGAATATAAGCAACTTCAACTCCTTTTCTATTCTTCATCTCCATAACACTTTCGGAAACACATTTATGTTCCAACGGAGAGCTGATGATTCTTTCGACTCCCAGGTGCTCTATACTCGACTTAATAATCATATTATTAGACTCTGTGCCACAAGAAGTAAAAATAATTTCAGCAGGAGTTACATGAAGATAATCAGCAACTTGTCTTCTTACATTTTCAATAAGAATCTTTGCTTCCTGGCCAAAGCTGTGAGTGGAGGAAGGATTTCCAAAATTCATCCTCATGGTACTTACCATTGCATCAATAACTTCTTCTGAAAGAGGTGTTGTTGCTGCGTTATCTAAATATATTTTATCCATTGTTATTTTGAATATTTTAATGCTACGGAATTGAATTGATAATTTAAAGGTACTGTAAAAACTACCCAGGGATTTGACATCACCTGTATTTGCATTCCACCAGACTCCCGCTGAGGAACTTCTACATACAATATATTGTCTTTTACAGAAATACTTTTAATCTCTGTAATTTTGTAGTCACCAGAATTGAAAGTTCCCAGATTATACAGAACAGCTTTTTGGTTTTTTGGAAAAGTGGGATAATGAACAGTAGTACTACCTAAGTCTGTAAGACTTAAATTTCCTTTTATAACCTTTTGAAGGTCTTCCTGATTTTTCAGAATGATAAAACCTGAAGTTTCAGTTCCTCCTTGAGATTCAGAAACAAGAATTTCACCCCCTTTCTCTGCATTGGATGCAACTGGGGATGGTACATTTGTACAGCTCATGAGGAAAACAAGAAACCCAATAATAAGTTTATGCATTATTACACTTTTACAACCCAAAATTAGTGAAAAAATTGGTAATGTCCCTCATTTGCCCATTTGAGCATTTGCTTATCTCCGGATGTATCTCCGAAAGCGATTATTTTATCGTATTTAGAATCGTTAATTTGTTCTTTTATTCGGACCAGCTTCTCATCTCCGTTACAGTTTCTTCCAATAAAATTTCCTGTAAAAATTCCATTTTTAAACTCTGCACGTGTGGATACCAGCTGCATTTGCAATTTTTCCGCAAATGGCTTCACCCAAATATCTAAAGAGGCGGTTACCAATAGACTTTGCGTATTTTTACGATCTATATTTTTTATAAAGTCTAAAGCATTCTCCCGTACAATTCTGGGATAATGTAATTCAAAAAACTGTTTGGATTTTTTTTCTATTTTTTCCTGGGTTTGACCTTTAAGAATAGAACCTATAAAGCTTTTCTTCACTTTTTCAGTTTCGGCCAGCCTTAGCTTTAATAATATAAAAAGGGGCACATGTCTCAAAAATTGTATATGATATTTTGTAGAATTGTAAAACTTAAGATACATAAACATGGTATCCTTATAAGTGATTGTGCCATCAAAATCAAAACAATACAATTTTTTCATTTTATTTAAAGCTTTAATTTCTTAAATATAAATTCAGGAATATTCCTGATGATCATCATAATAACTCCCCAAATTGGCAATACATAAGCAACATTTTTCCCATTTTTATAAGCTTTATAAATGTAGGCTGCTGCCTGTTTAGGTTTTGCTGTAAGCATAGGGTTTAATGGTAAACCTTCAGTCATTTTGGTTTCCATGAAACCTGGCTTTATGGTCAGCACGTGAACCTTTTTATCAAAAAGATAATTTCTAAGACCACTTAAGTAGGCTGTAAATGCAGCTTTAGCACTTCCATAAATAAAATTACTTTGCCTTCCCCTGTCTCCTGCCACTGAAGATAATCCTATAATTGTTCCCGATCTCCTGCTTTCAAATTTCTGAGCAAAATAGTTCATTACGGGAACTAATCTTGAATAATTAATACTGATTATTCTTTCGGTATTTTTATTATCATACAATCCTTCTTCACTTCCTTCACCTAAATATCCGGTTGCACAAAATAATACATTTGAGCTGACATAATCAAATTTAGTGTAATCAATCTCTTTCATCAGATCCAGTTCGATCACTTCTGACTGTTGCAGAAACTTTACATCAATATGCCTTGCAAACCTTTCGGTAGTTTCCCTGTTAGAGGTAAACAAATAGATTTTCTCATATTTTTCTCCTTCTTCAAGAGCTTTTTCTACAAAAGCTTGTGCTACTTCGGAGGTACTTCCCAGAACTATCATTTATGAATTGTTATTTATGATTCTTTTGTGCTGTAAAGACACAAATTTAGGATTTTGAATATTTTTCAGATAATTGGTCAGAGAGGATTTGCTCATGCTGTCTTTCGTCAAATAAATTCTTCCGCCGAACTCCTGGACAATCTGATCTAGTTGCTCAACCAGCTTTTTTAGTTTAGAATTGACTTTAAAATCAAGTGCTAAAGTATATCCTTCCAAAGGAAATGAATTATAAGCCTCCGGGTTATCTTTTCCAAACAGCTTTAAAACTGCTAAAAAAGATCCATTTCCACTGTTCGCTATGGTTTCAAGAATTTTTTTCATTCCTTCTTTTCCTTTTTCTTTGGGAATAACCATCTGATATTGAATAAAACCTGATTTCCCATAGATCTTATTCCAATCATTGATGGCATCTAAAGGATAGAAAAATGTTTCGTAATCAATAAAGCTTTTCACTTCTTTTTTTGATTGCTTTTTATAATACAAAAGATTGAATAGCCTTACAGTCAGAGAATTCAATACAAAGCCAGGGAAATAAAAAGGAACCGTTGGCTGAAGCTTTTTCTTGAGCCTTAAAGGAGTTTTAGACATATTTTGAGGAAGCTCATGCTGGAAAGCATGTTCTCCCCGCATCAATATACTTCTTCCGATATTTTTTCCTTTCTGTAAGCAGTCAATCCAGGCTACCGTATAAGTCCAGCTTTCGCTTTCATCAAACAATCTGAAAATTTCGTCAAGGTTTTCTGCTTTAATGCTTTCCTGACGAATATAAGCAGACTCTATATTTTTAAGTTTAAATTTTGCTGTAAGAATAATCCCTGTAAGTCCCATTCCACCAATCGTAGCCCAAAATTTTTCCGAGTTAACCTCTCTTGAACAGGTAATAATTTCACCATTCTCGATCATGAGCTTAAACTCAATCACGTATTCGGAAAAGCAGCCTTCCGCATGATGATTTTTCCCATGGACATCAGATGCTATTGCACCCCCTACTGAAATAAATTTAGTTCCCGGAGTTACGTATAAAAAATACCCCTGTGGAACTGCAATTTCGAGTACATCAGAAAGAAGTACTCCCGACTCACATTCTATAATGCCGTTTAAACGGTCGAAACTGATAAATTTATTTAATTTTTTTGTTGAAAATATATGTTCTCCCAGTGAAGCATCTCCATAACATCTTCCGTTGCCTCTTGCAATAACTTCATTATGATTTAAGACAAACTCTTTTATCTTTTTGAAGCTGTCTTCAGACTTCATTTCTTTTTCCACTATGGGAAAATTACCCCAATTGGTAACTTTTTGTATAAAATTCGGTCTCATTTCTTAAAGTAAATTTGAATTAAAAATGTGGCTACCCATAATAATAAGGTAACCTGTATATACCGATCTCTATAAACAATTTTTGTAGGAGACTCAGTCCTGTTATACACTAGTGTCTGCTGCAGATACCTTAGAAATGCAAATACGACAAAAATCACAGTATAAAAGACCCTCTCATGAAATTTAGCCTGTACCTCCGGTGATAAGGTGAACATAAGATAACACATAATCGCCAGCGTTACAGAAATAGAAAGTGCAATATCTGCAAACTGTACGTTATATCCATCTAAAGCACGTCTCGTTTTCCCGGAAACCTGTGCATTAATAAGCTCTCCTCTTCTTTTACCAATCGCCAGAACTAATGCCAGAACGAAAGTCAGCAAAATAGCCCATTGCGAAATTGTAATTCCGGTGATATATCCTCCGGCCAGTACTCTTAAAACAAATCCTGTTGCAATAATAAAAATATCAATAATAGGGACATGCTTTAATTTGAATGTATAAGCAAGATTCATGACGAAATAAAAGCCTATAATAGTCGCAAACTTCCAGAGAATCTGATGGAAATAAGCCTGAGCAAAGATGATCAATGCGACATTCACCACTATAATACCGATTAAGATCCCTATAGCCTGTGATTTAGATATAGCTCCACTCGCTAATGGTCTTCTCCTTTTTTCAGGATGTTGACGGTCTGCCTCAATATCATTATAATCATTTAAGATATAAACAACACTGGCAGCGAGCGAAAAAATAATAAAAGCAAAAATACTTTTGGTAAGTAAATCTAAGTTTTTGATATTACCCGAAAAAAATAAAGGTACAAAAACAAACAGATTCTTTACCCATTGCTCTACACGAAGCAGTTTAAAATATTTCTTCATTTATGTTATTTCAGTTACAAAAATAGTAATTTTCAAAATGAGCAGCATAAAAATACAAAAAAAACCGCCGCAGCGGTCTTTTAAGAAAATATTTATAGATTAAATTAATTATTGCCCTTTTTTAGCTTCATTAATCATCTTTTCATTTGCTGTAATCGCAAATTCTACTCTTCTGTTTTTAGCTCTTCCTTCTTCAGTATCGTTGCTTGCAACCGGCATTGTTTTACCTTCTCCTTTTGTAAACATTCTGTTTGAAGCAATTCCTTTTGCTGCTAAATAAGCTTTTACAGCATCTGCTCTTCTTTGAGAAAGTGCCATATTATAAGCATCTTTACCTACGCTATCTGTATGTCCGTAGATATTGATATTGGTATCAGGGTTATTTTCTAATACTTTTTCTAATTTATCCAGGTTAGTCTGAGCTACAGAAGTAAGGTTTGAAGAATCAAAAGCAAAGTTAACAATACTTTCATTCATTGTCACTTTAATACCATCTCCTACTCTTTCCACTTCAGCACCTGGTAAAGTTTCTTTAATTTCTTTAGCCTGCTTATCCATTTTGTTCCCGATAACGTTACCAGCAACACCACCAATGATACCACCTAATACAGCTCCTAAAGCTCCGTTTCCACCTCTACCTACATTATTACCTAGAATACCTCCAAGTACAGCTCCTGATGCAACACCGATTCCTGTTCCTCTCTGTTGGTTATTCGAATTTTGAACGGCCTCACAACTTGTCAACAACAATGCTGATGATAAGAAAAGACCACTAATATATGTTTTAGTAAATTTCATCTTTTTATTTTTTGTTTATTATTTAATATTTCATTCCTGTTCTTTCGAAGTTGTACACTACTCGTACGGTACTTCCATCAAAAGGTATGTTTTGTTCCAGTGAAAATTGATCTGTAGTTTGGTTGATGATATTTAAAGAGTATCCTACAGTGTTCTGCTTCGCTTTAGTTCCAGCAGCAATTTTTTTGAACATAAAGGTATTACCTCCTGTAGTTTCAAATTTGATAGGCTGTGTAATACTAGGACAAGATCCACCCCCGTTTAAAGTATAAGCTCCTGTATAGTTATTGGGAATTAATCTCCAATGACTTCCTACAAAACATTGTGCATCTGCGCCTTCATCAAAAGGCTTAATTTTCAACCCTTTATCATAATCTATGCTCACAATTTGCCAATCTCCTTTTAATTTTAAAAATTCAGATCTTTGATTTTGTGATGTTTTTGCATTTTTCACAGAGGAACAAGACACTGCAAAAAGTGATGTTCCCAACATTCCTGCAAGTAGTAACTTTTTCATTTTGTCGTTTATTTTTTTTGTTATGTTAAAGTTACAAAAAACCGTGCCAAAATAGAAAAATAAAAACAAAAAAGTCCGAAAAATTCGGACTTTACATGATAAGTACTGTAATACAGTAGAATATACTATTTTTTAACAGCCTTTTTTATGGATTTCGTAGCTTTTTTTATTCCTGCAGATTTCCCATCATAGAAATGAGTGTAAGCATATTCCGCAGCTCTTTTAAGGTCTATAACTCCTCCAGCCTGTGAAAAATTTCCAAATTCATCAGTACTCGGATTGCTAGACTTTACCAATGATTCAATAATCTGATCTGGTTTTAAGTTCGGCATGTATGCTAATAAAACAGCTGCTGCACCTGCTACAACAGGAGATGCCATAGAAGTTCCCTGAAGATATTCATACTCATTTGTTGGTACTGTAGAGTAAATTTCTTCTCCCGGAGCAAAAACGTTCACCATTTTCTTATTGAAGTTAGAGAAGCTTGCTCTCAGCTCATTATTTTTATTGGTACTTGCTCCTACAACAATAACATTGTTTACGAATGGTTTTTCATCTGCACTGTTTTTAAAGTTGGTAGGATATGCAAGATGCTCTGCAACGTCTTCATTTTCATTTCCCGCAGCTTTTACCAGAAGAACTCCTTTATCTTCAGCATATTTAAATGCATCCCAAACTACATTTTTACCTGGAGAAACCGGTTTACCAAAGCTCATATTTAAGACTTTAGCACCATTATCCACTGCATATCTGATTGCGTTGGCTACATCCTTATCTCTTTCATCTCCATTAGGAACCGTTCTTACAGACATAATTTTAGCTACTCTCGAAGCTACCCCATATTGAACTTCTTTCCCTTGTGGTAAACCTGCAATAATACCCGCTACGTGAGTACCATGTTCCGCATCCGGTCCCTGGTAATGGTTATTTCCATAACTCTTTTCTGAGTAATCATCATAGTTATCACCTACAATCTCAGCTCTTGTATCATAGCTTAAATCATATTGTTTAGCCTGTGGTGCAAAATGATCGATCGCCCCTTTCATTTCCTTCTTCATAGCTGCTTCAAAGTCTGCAGAAGATTTTCCCTTAAATTCAGGGCTTTCGGAAAGCTGGGTTAAAATCTGAAGAGCAATAGCGTCTCTCTGCTCCGTTGGAGCCTTGATAGCAGCAATGTTTTCAGAAGTTACCGATTTCCCTCCTAAAAGTTTAATCATATTAGGGATCAGATCATTAATCATAGTATATTGCTGCAGATTTTGCTTTCCTTCAATACTTTTCTTTGCAAAAAGATCTTTGGATTTCATGTACATCGCAAATTCCTCAGGCATTTTTGCCTGATTGGCTTTATTCTTAGTAGAATCATCCCCTTCAAATATCGGCTTGTATTTAGCGACTACTCTAGTCACCTCCATATTATCGATATCTACATCTCCATTTTTCCCTCCGATGAAATTCCATCCGTGAACATCATCGATATATCCGTTCCCATCATCATCTTTTCCATTATTGGGAACCTCATTGGGGTTCGTCCAGATATTTTTGATTAATCCGGGATGATCAACCTGTACTCCACTATCTAAAACACCTACAACAACCGTTTTAGGCTTCAGGCCTTTAGATTCCAGATATTTATATGCATTTTCAGTATTGATACCATATACTTTTGTAGTTCCAAAATCTTTATGATACCAGGTCATCAGATCTTTATTCTCTTTTGGGTCAACGCTCTTTCCTTGTGCTTCCTGTGCAAAAGCAGAATTAAAGCCTGCTAAAAAAATAGCAGCTAATAATACCTTTTTCATGTTAATATGATTGTTTAATATTTTTTATATAAGTCAAAGATTCAGGTCCTTTGTTACAAATCAGATCCAGAATCGATAAGTCGCTTAAAAATCCTAATTTATCTGAGAAAGTCTGATAATATTCTTCCATATCAAATTCGGAAGGTAATTTTGCAGAAAATTTTTCTCTAAAGTTAACTTCATCGGGATTTCTGATATATTCTTTATTCAAAGAGTATGCCTTTTCTGTTTTTAAAACTTGCTGGAGAATCTCAAGCCCCTTAAGATTAAAATCTAAAAGATGTTTTTCCTTCAGCTCAAACAGCCTGATTAATTTGTCTTCATAAAACTCAAAATAAGGAGAGCCCTGATAGGCTGTTTTAATAGATTTCCAATGAAGCTTTCTCCAATCCTCTCTATAAGAGACTTCTATATCTTTAATTTCTCTTTTCCCGTTATGATTAATAGGAATTATTAATGAAAGTTTTCCATTTGCCCCATAAATATTGGCCCTATTTCTATAAGTTTGTTTAGGAAAATTTTCAAATTGCTCTAAAGTAACTTCATTCTCAGTATTCGTAAAAACTGAAAACCATGAAATCGGTGGTAAATAAAACACCGGTAATAATACATTCTTCATATTCATTATACAAAAATGAAGTATTTCTTCAAATACTTCATTTTATTTTAAGTTGATTATACTTATAAATCTTCTTCTGTTTTTTTCTTTCTGAACAGCTTCACAAAATATTCCCATCCAAAGAATAAGATAAGAATCATTGCTGCAATCCACCAGTAAGAAGTTTTGTTAGCTTCTCCTGTATTCGTTGCTTTGAACATTCTTTCCCAACGAATTTTAAATGGAGCCTGATAAGTAGAGCTGGCGTCTTTAAAGACTCCTTGTAAACTCATCCATGTGAACATCGGTTTTCCTACAATATTTTCCTCAGGAACAAAACCAAAGAATCTTGCATCAAGCGATGCATCTCTGTTATCCCCTATCATCATATAATAGTCTTGTTGAATAGTATATTGATTAGCCTCTTTTCCATTAATAAAGATCTTTCCATTTCTATCCTCCAGACTGTTATGCTCATATTCAGAGATAATCCATCGGTATGTCGGAAGAGTTTCTTTATTAATAGCAACGACATCTCCTTTTTTAGGGATTCTCAACGGTCCGTACCAATCCTGATTCCAAGGCTTGTTAACCGGGAAAATAGATTGCGTAGTATCTATACTTTTTGTATAAGCTGTTTTATCAGCGTTTAATTTATATTGAATGGTCGCAGAATCCTTTGGATAAATGCTTTCCTCCATATCAATTACATTGGGTAAAGCTTTAATTTCTGCTGCCGTTTTATCGGTTAAACCTTGAAATCTGTACATAAAGCCCCTATCGGTTTGCATTTCCTGTACAGGTAAGAAACCATAAGTATTATACAATGAAGGAATATCTAACTGAGCTCCTGTATTTACAGTATATGCATGTTGCACTTCCTGATCTCCTAAAACCGTTTCCGGCTTTCCGTTAACAAAAAGTCTCCCGCCTCTCATTTCAAAATTATCTCCTGCAACAGCAACACATCTCTTTACATACGGATCTTTTCTATCTATTGCAGTATGAACTGAATCCTGAGGATAATTGAAAACAACTACATCATTTTTCTGAGGCTTATTGAATTGCAATATTCTGGAATACGGCAGTTTAACCGCATCTACATAAGATTTCGGATCATCCTTAGGGTTTCCTTTTTCTCCTGAATCAAAAATGGTTCCCTGCAAAAATGGGATAGCTAAAGGACGCATAGGTAATCTGTATCCATAACTCCACTTATTTACAAAAAGGAAGTCACCTACCAGCAATGTTCTTTCCATTGATCCTGTAGGAATACCAAAAGGTTGCGTTATAAAAGAATGAATGATCGTTGCAAAAACTACGGCAAAAGTAATAGAGCCTAAGAAAGAATCTTTCTTTTTTTCATTTTTCTCTTCTTCTGTCAGATACAGCTCGTTTTCATCTTCAAGTTCCACATCCTTCGAATAATTCACAGTTGCCATATAAATAAAAGGAAGAATAACCGTAAGAAGCTGGTGCTGAAATAGACCCTTCCCGAATTTTTTCATTAAATAAATATGAAAAACCGACATCATAATAGGTCCCACGATTGGCAAATACGATAGAATAGCCCACCATTTCGGATGTTTGGTTTCCTTCAGAATAATGAAATAATTATAAAAAGGTATAAAAGCGAATAATGGATTATACCCCAGTTTCTTGAACAGCTTCCATGTTGAAATCCCCATTAATACGGATAAGATGAGAACATATACTGTATAAGTTAAAAAATAATTCATAAATTTTGTGCCTATTCTATTAAATTTTGTTGAGCAACTTCTTTATTAGTTTATCGTTAGGGGAATTTGTTACAAATTAAAGTCCCAAAACGTCTTTCATTGTGAAATTTCCTTTTTTATCTTTAATCCATTCCGCAGCGACAACAGCTCCCAAAGCAAAACCATTTCTATTGAAAGCAGTATGTTTGATTTCAATTTCATCCACTTCGCTTCTATAGAATACGCTGTGCGTTCCCGGAACCTCATCTTCACGAATGGCAAAAATACCCAGTTGGTTTTCCTGAGTTTCATCCAGTTTCCAAGCATCAAATTTAGGATTGTTTTTAAAAATTCCTTCAGCTAAGGAAATAGCTGTCCCACTTGGAGCATCTTTCTTGTGAACATGATGAATTTCTTCCAATTGACAAGAATATTCATTGATATTCTTCATCAGGTCAGCCAATTTCTCATTCAAAGCAAAGAATAGATTAACTCCTAAACTAAAATTTGAGCCATATAAAAATGCCGTTTGATTTTCAACCGCCATTTTTTCTATTGTATCTTTATGTTCCAGCCATCCTGTCGTTCCACAAATTACAGGAATATTATTTTCCAAACAAGCTTTGATGTTATCAAAAGCCACTTCAGGTAATGAGAATTCAATTACCACATCTGGATTATTAAGGTTTTCAGCAGTTGGGGTTTCTTTTAGGCGGGCAACTATTTCATGACCTCTTTTAGTGGCAATTTCATCGATGATCTTACCCATTTTACCATATCCAACTAAAGCTATTTTCATGTACTATTTATTATTTGTTACCATAGTAAACTATGGTGTCTGTATTCATTAAAATCTATAACTTAAACTTAAGCCTGTTTTAGGAGGTTCAATACTAAACTGATCCTGTATAACCGCCGGTTTAAAAGTCAAATCAGGGTCATGACGGCTTTCATAAAGATGCGCATCTACCACTGCATCTACAATACTCAGAATATAAATCAATCCGGTGATGGCTATCGCATAGTCCCTTTGTCTTTTTGCTCTGTCCTGTACGTTAGCCAAAGCTACTTTATCCAGCCAGGGACGGCTATCGATAAATTCATTGGGAGTCCCATTCAATTTTGCGATATAATATTCTCTGTATTGTTTGTATTGCTTATCATTCCACAATGCGATCCCTACTCCTGTTCCTACAGCCCCCCAAACGATTGGAATTTTCCAATATTTTTTGTTGTAAAATTGCCCAAGACCAGGAAAAACTGCCGAATACAACCCTGCTTTTGTAGGGTTTAATTTTAAAGTTTTTGCAGTAGGTCCATTAGCGCTTTCAAGGTCCGCTATGACTTTTGCCTCAGATTTCTGTGGTTTTACCGCAGAGACACTGTCTTTCGGATGGTGTTCTACCCGAATGGTGTCATTAGGATTTACTTGTGAATAAGCCAAAGTGCATAGGCACAAGAAAAAAGTGAAAAGTATCTTCTTCATTTATTTAATGTGGGATAGAATGTATTCCAACTCTTCTTCATTCTTAAAATCAAGAACAATTTTGCCTTTTCTGCCATTTCCAGTAGTTTTGATTTCTACTTTTACATCTAAAATATCAGAAATGGTTTTCTGAGCTCTTTTATAATTATTGGAAAGTTCTGCTTTTACTTTTTTGGCAGCTGGTGACTTTGGATTTTTCAGTGCTGTAGCAGCTTGTTCAGCCTGACGAACATTCAGCTGTTCTTTAATAATGAGATCAAACAAAATCTGTTGCAACTCATCATTTTCCATGCTAATAATTGCCCTTCCGTGTCCTGCAGAGATTTCACCACTGCGGATGGCATTTTGAATATCAGGACTCAGCCTCAATAATCTGATTGAATTCGTGATTGTACTTCTGTCCTTTCCTACTCTCTGACTCAGATTTTCCTGGGTCATTCCGATTTCATCCAAAAGTCTCTGATAAGTCAATGCAATCTCAATAGAATCGAGATCTTCTCTCTGAATATTTTCAACAAGAGCCATCTCTAAAAGCTCCTGATCATTCACCAAACGAATATATGCAGGGATAGAAGTTAATCCCGCAATTTTACTTGCTCTGAAACGTCTTTCTCCGGAGATAATTTCAAACCTCTCACCTTCTTTTCTAAGGGTAATCGGCTGAATTACGCCTAGATTCTTGATAGACTGCGCAAGTTCGTTTAGTGCTTTTTCGTCAAAATAAGTTCTCGGTTGGGTTGGGTTGGGATAAATATCTTCAATGGCTACCTCTACAATATTCCCAACAAACTTGTCTGCTCCTTCATCAGTAGCAGAGTTGACAGTCGCTTTGGATTCAGCACTTAAAATAGCTCCCAAACCGCGTCCCATAGCTCTTTTTTTGTCCTTCATAGATATAATTGATAAATGATGATAATACCAATGATAAGCGATCGATGATAATTGATACCATATATCAAAAACCAGTTGAGCTACATTTTATTATTATCGATTATTTATTTAATTTTAATTCTTTACTAAATTTTCATTTTTTAGCAGAACTTCTTCTGCCAGCTGAATATACTGAATCGCTCCTTTACTTTCAGCATCGTAGTTCAAAATACTTTCTCCAAAGCTCGGTGCCTCACTCAGTCTTACATTTCTGCTGATAATAGTTTCAAAAACCATTTCTGGGAAATGCGCGTTTACTTCTTCCACAACCTGATTAGACAGTCTTAATCTGCTGTCATACATTGTTAAAAGCAAACCTTCGATATCCAGATCTTTATTGTGTATTTTCTGAACGTTTTTAATGGTATTCAAAAGCTTACCCAATCCTTCTAAGGCAAAATATTCACATTGAATAGGGATGATCACAGAATCTGCTGCCGTAAGAGCATTAACGGTAATCAAACCTAAACTTGGTGCACAGTCGATAATAATGTAATCATATTGATCCCTTACCGTTTGTAATGCTTTTTTAAGCATATACTCACGATCTTCTTTATCTACCAATTCTATTTCTGCCGCTACCAAATCAATATGAGACGGAACAATATCCAGATTCGGTGTTGTAGTTTTTTTGATACAATTGATCGTTTCTACGCTATGTTCTAAGAGATTATATGTAGAATACTGAACATCCTCAACTCCTAAACCGGACGTTGCATTTGCCTGAGGGTCAGCATCGATGATTAAAATTTTCTTTTCTAATACCCCTAATGCTGCTGCAAGATTTACAGCTGTTGTCGTTTTCCCAACTCCCCCTTTTTGATTAGCGATACCTATGATTTTTCCCATTATTAGAACTTTAAGCCTCAAAAATACACTTTTTTCTTTGCTCTTAATGAATGATGAAAAGTAAAAATGAGTTAAAATATTGTTAATAAGGATTTTAACCCTTAAAAAAATTATCCACAAAAAATAGTATTTTGTGGATAACTGTCAAGATTTGTTTTTATTATAAATTATTCAAACTTCATTGAAATCGGAAATTTGAAATAACTTCTCACGGCTTCGCCTTTTTTATTCTTTCCAGGAATCCATTTTCCTCTGATCGATTTAATGGTTCTAAGAGCTTCACTGTTGAAATCAACATTTGCACCATTAGCTTTAATTCCTGAAATAGTTCCATCGATCTCCACAATAAAAGTAATAGTTGTTTTTACAATACCGTCTGATTCGAATCCTGAGCCATCAAAGTTATTCATAACTTTGTTTCTGAATGAATCGATTCCTCCGACGAAATTAGCTTCAACGCTAAGCTCACTTGCGTCCGCTATAGAATTTCCAGGATTAGCAGGTGGCGCAGGAGGCACAATATGTGGAGAAACTACAGTTCCACTGCCAATAGTTGGGGCTACAGGAACATAACTATCTTTCACATCCTCTCCTTTAAGATTATTGACTAATCCGGCAGTTGCATCTTTTGGTATAGCCTGAATTTCTTTCTCTACTGCATCTCTGACAGGAATTTTCACAGAGGAATCATACTGCTTTACATTAGGAGGTGCAACAGGTTTTACTATTGGTACAGCTGGTGGAGCCGTTTCCGGAGTAGCCGGATCTTTCAAATCAATAACTACCGGAGGTCCATCAATAGGTATATGTATGGGGTTATTATTACTAAACGCTGAAATCACAAGCGGAGTAATTGAAATAGCAGCCAACAAACTTACACCTACAAACAGTGCTTTTGTTAGTATTTTGTCTGATTCGTTTCTTAAAACGTAAGCACCATATTCCTTGTTACGATGCTCAAAAAGAACTTCATTGAAGCGAAATTCCTGATTGTTGTGTAGGTGTTTCATCACTTAAAATATTTAAACTGTTAATGAATAGTGATTATTAGTTTTTATAGTACTTATCGATAAGTATTATTACAATATCAAAACATTTGCCAAAATTTTAACAAAATGTTAATATTTGAAGATTTTAAATATCAATACATTAAATTTAACTATGTATAAAATAATAACTCACTCTCAATAAAGGAGATAGACTTTCAGTTATTAATAATTTACCTTCTTTTAATCATGAATGCACTAATAATAATTTCACATAAGCGAAAAGGATTTGTGTATTTGTGGTTAAAACAAAAAAGAAGCGATCTCAAAATGTGAGATCGCTTCTTTTATTTATATCTAAATTATTCCAGATTAGAATAACTCTTTTCTGATAATATTCTGACTTCTTTCAGGACCAACAGATACTAAATATACGTTGATACCCAAGTATTCCTCAATAAACTCAATATATTTCTGAGCGTTATCAGGAAGTTCGTCATAGCTTCTTACTTTTGTAAGATCTTCATTCCATCCTGGTAAATCCTGATAGATAGGTTCGTAGTTATATAATTTCTCAGTGGAAGAAGTAAAGTAATCAATAACCTTTCCATCTTCAGTCTTATAATGTGTTACGATCTTTAAGTTTTCAATTCCTGTAAGAACGTCCAATTTAGTAATAACAAGGTTATTAATTCCATTGATCATACATGCATGTTTCAAAGAAACAAGATCTAACCAACCTGTTCTTCTTGGTCTTCCTGTAGTTGCTCCAAACTCACCTCCAATCTGTCTGATCTTCTCTCCAAGTTCATTGTCTAGTTCAGAAGGGAAAGGTCCGTTTCCTACTCTAGTACAATATGCTTTTGCAACTCCAATTAAGTTCTGAAGTGAAGTTGGCGGAACACCAGCTCCTGTACAAACTCCTCCTGTTGAAGGAGAAGATGAAGTTACATACGGATATGTTCCGAAATCGATATCAAGCATTAATGCCTGAGCTCCTTCGAACAAAACATTTTTACCATCTCTGATCGCTTCGTTTAGCTCAACCTCTGTATCTACAATTCTGTCCTGCAGCTGTTTTCCTATTTCTAAGAATTCATTGTAAATTTCTTCTACATCTAAAGTAGGCTTCCCATAATATTTTTCAAAAAGAGAGTTTTTAACCTTAAGGTTTTTCTCAATTTTATCTCTTAAAATCTCAGGATTTAAAAGATCTACCATTCTGATTCCGATTCTTGCAATTTTATCTTCGTAACAAGGACCGATTCCTTTTTTGGTAGTTCCGATTTGAGTCCCTCCGTGTTCTTCTTCACGGTAGGTATCCAAAAGAATGTGGTAAGGCATGATAACATGCGCTCTTCTGCTGATAAAGATGTGATCTGTTCTCAAGCCTTTGCTTTCAATCTGGTTCACCTCTTTAATAAAAGATTTAGGATTTACCACTACTCCGTTTGCAATAATACACTTGCCTTTGCACTGAAGAACCCCTGAAGGAAGAAGGTGTAAAACAAATTTTTCCTCGCCTACATAAACCGTATGTCCTGCATTGTCTCCACCCTGGAAACGTACTACATAATCCGATTTTGCAGATAAAACATCTGTGATTTTTCCTTTACCTTCATCTCCGTACTGAAGACCTACAACTACGTAAGTTGACATATTTTACTTTTATTTTAAGTTCATGCAAAATTACTCTGAAAAAATAGCGTGGGCAAATTATGTGGAAAATTTATTTTGATTCAAGTTTAAAAATCATAGAATTAGGATGATATCTCATGATAGAATTTCACTACTCCTCCCCTTCTATTACTTTAGTTTATCTTATTTATTATGTATCTTTGAGTACCTTCTGAAATAATCAGAATAGTCATCATTATATGCAAACATTACAACAATCAGGATACTTATCTCAAAACACAAACGATCAGCCCAAACTTTTCTACAACCTATTCTATCCGGAAACCAATGAAGTAAAGGCAACCCTGCAAATCATCCATGGAATGCAGGAACATAGCGGAAGGTATTCTGAAATAGCAGAATATTTTGCAAGTCACGGACTGGCTGTATTGACATATGACCACCTCGGTCATGGAAAATCAGTAAACGAGAAAAAAGATATTGGATTTTTTCAATTGGATCAACCAGATAAAAAACTGATTAACGATGCGGCAATGATGAATGATCACCTGATCAGTCAATACCCTGATGTTCCACACTTCATTCTGGGACATTCGATGGGCTCTTTTGTGACCCGTTGTCTTCTTCAAAAAATTGGTAATCAATTCACAGGCGCCATCATAGTAGGTACGGGAGGCTCTCTGACCGGACTCAGTGTCCTTAATGGATACTTTTCATTAGCAAACAGAATAGCCCCACACCAGAAAACATTTTTCAATTCCCTTTTTAATTTTGTGAATAACAGCCATTTTAAAAAAGATGAAAATTTTAGTGATACAAGCTGGCTAAGCCTTAGCCAAGCCAATAGAGATACCTTTTCCCAAGATGAGCTCTCAGGAGTTCCATTCACCAATAATGCTTTTTACACTTTATTTAAGATTTACAAACGGGCTACAAAAAGAAACTGGGCCAGCAACGTTCCAAAATCTTTACCTCTTCTTTTCGTAAGTGGACAGAATGATCCTATTGGCAATTTCGGAAAAGGGGTTATGCAGACAGTTAATAATTTAAAACAAGATGGATTCAATAATGTCGATTATAAAATCTATCCTGATATGCGACATGAAATTATGAATGAAGAAATCAGGGAGGAAGTGTTGAATGGTATTTACGGGTGGATTTCTAAGAATATATAAAAAATAATTAAGGTTACTCGGATGGTTTCCAGCCTGATTATATAAAAAACATTGCCATTCCGTAGGAATCTAGCTTGTCGTTTTTAATATTAACCGTTTAGATTTCTACGGAATGACAAAAAAGGTGCTAAAAGTTTATGCTTTTGCGATATCCAAAACTGCAATTAATCCAGTACAATCTCCTTTTCCACACCGATATCATCCAAAAATATCTCATCATGGGAAATCACCAGTAATGTCCCATGATAATCTTTAATAGAATCGGTGAGAATTTCAACATTCTGCAGATCCAAATTGTTGGTTGGCTCATCCAAAACAATGACATCCGGAGCCTTTTCACTGATAGAAAGTCCACATAATAAAAGTCTTAAACGTTCTCCACCACTCAGCACTTCTCCCTTTTTATCCCAGGTTTCTTTTCCAAATAAAAATCTTGACAACAATGTTTTCACTTCCGATTCCTGTAATCCATGATCGTTAAATTTTTGTGCAAATTCATATATAGTCAGGGTTTTGTCAATCAAAGAATACTCCTGGTCAATATAAATCACATTAAAGTCTGCTTTTCTGATTTCCCCAGCAAAGGGCTTCAAATTTCCAAGCAAGAGCTTTATTAAGGTGGTTTTCCCAGAGCCATTAAATCCTTTGATAGAAATCCGGTCTCCACTTCTGATTTCTAGATTCAAATTTTCTTTCCAAAGGAGTTTTTCCTGATACTTAAAATTGACCTCTTCAGCAGTAATAAGGATTTTTCCCGAATGAAGATCAGAATCATTAAAATTCACTTTCATTTGCTCTGCATTTTTCACAGACGAACGTAAATCGCGTAAGTCACCTGAAATATCATTAATTTTTTCAGCATGGATGTTCTTTAATTTAGAGGTATTTTTTTCAGCGTTGTTCCGAAGTGTATTCATCATAATTCTCGCCACGCCGGACTTTTCCTGCTTCTTCTTTCCTCTTGCATCTAGTTTTTGTTTCCTTTCCAGCGTTTCGCGTTCTTTTTCTTTTACTTTTTTTAAAGCTCTTTCTTTTGAATGGATATCGTTATATAATGCCTCTTCTTCAATCTCCTTTTGTTCAGCATAAAAATCATAGTTCCCACCATAAACAGCAATTCCACGATTGCTTAATTCATAAATAGTATCTACAAAGTTCAGTAAAGCCCTGTCATGGCTCACGATCACAATGGTTGAATTACTTTTTTCAATATAATCATATAATAATCTTCTCCCTTCCAAATCCAGATGATTGGTAGGTTCATCCATTAATATGATGTCAGGATGGTTGATTTGTAGTCCAGCCAGAAAGACTTTAGTCTTCTGCCCTCCACTTAAGTTTTCCAGTTTTTGGTTTAAATCCAGACCTTCAAGATTCCAATAATGAAGTGCATCTAGGCTTCGATCTTCAATATCCCAATCGTCATTTAGAATTTCAAAATATTTTTCATCAACTTCTCCATTCGTAATTCTATGGAGAGCTTCTAGTTTTTTGTCAATTTTCAGACATGCTGCTATCGTGACATGGTTAAAGTTCCCAAACATCTGGGGAACATAATAGAGATCGCCTTGTATGTTAAGACTGCCTTCCAAAGGCTGAATTTCATTAGCTAAAAGACGGAGTAGCGTAGACTTTCCTGTTCCGTTGCTTCCAACCAGAGCTGATTTTGTATGGGATGGTATTGTTAAATTGATATGACTGAAAAGAAGGTCTCTGTTAGGAAACCTATAGGATATATGTTGTAGAAAAATCATGATTTCTTTCTAATTAAAGTTAAACATCAATAATCTGGTGATTATTGTCTGATCAAATCTGAAAGAAATTATATCCTACATGAACGTATTTTTAGGTTTTGTGTATGCAAATATAATGCAAATACTGGATTAAACATAAAAACATTTTAATCAAAAATCAAAAATCCGTAACTTTGCCAACTACTAAAAATTTTTATGGAAAGCATTAAAGTTCACGACAAAACTTTTGTTCCTTATTTAAAGGACGCCGAAATTCAGGAAATAGTAAAAGCGACAGCGCTGAAAATTTATGAAGATTACAAAGATGAAGTTCCTGTCTTTATAGGGGTTTTGAATGGGGTTATCATGTTCTTCTCAGACCTTTTAAAGCATTATCCGGGAAACTGCGAGATTGCTTTTATTCAAATGAGTTCTTACGCCGGAACAGAATCTACCGGAATCGTTTACCAGAAAATGGAGCTGACTAAGGATGTAAAAGACCGTCACATCATTCTTGTAGAGGATATTGTAGATACTGGAAATACCGTGGAAAGTCTTTTTAAATATTTTAAAGAGACCCAACGTCCGAAATCTGTAAAACTGGCTTCTTTCTTATTAAAGCCTGAGGTGTATAAGAAAGACTTCAAGCTGGATTATATTGGGAAAGAAATTCCAAACAAATTTGTTCTTGGTTACGGATTAGATTATGATGAATTGGGAAGAAATCTTTCGAATTTATATCAATTAGAAGAGGGAAAAATCAACCATTAATTTCAAAATCTGAAATTTAAATTTAAATATCTAATTAAATAAAAATGATAAACATTGTTCTGTTCGGGCCTCCAGGAAGTGGAAAAGGAACACAAGCTCAAAATTTAATCGAAAAATTTAATCTAAAGCAAATCTCAACCGGTGATCTTTTCAGATTCAATATGAAAAATGATACGGAATTGGGAAAATTAGCTAAATCTTACATCGATAAAGGAGAATTGGTTCCGGATCAGGTGACGATAGATATGTTGGTAGACGAATTAAGAAAACCGACTGATGCAGCAGGATTTATTTTCGATGGATATCCAAGAACTGCTGTGCAAACAGAGGCGTTGGAAAAAATCGTTAAAGAAGAACTGAATGACGAAATTGATGTTTGTCTGTCATTAATCGTAGAAGATAAAATTTTGGTTGAAAGATTGCTAAAAAGAGGAGAAACCAGTGGTAGATCTGATGACAGCAACGAAGAAATCATCCAAAACAGAATTAAAGAATATTATACTAAAACAGCTGAAGTAGCTGAATTATACAAGCAGCAAGGGAAATATGTAGAAGTAAATGGAGTTGGTGAGATCAACGAAATTTCCCAGAAATTGTTTGCTGAAGTAGAAAAAATAAAATAATCGGGATTCGGGGGACGGGATGAGAGTTTCCTATCCCGTAACTCGCAACTCGTAACAAATAATATATGTCTAATTTTGTAGATTACGTTAAGATTCATTGTAAAAGCGGCCATGGTGGAGCAGGTTCTGCGCATCTTCGTCGTGAAAAATATATTCCCAAAGGAGGACCTGATGGTGGAGACGGAGGTCGCGGAGGTCACGTGATCATGAAAGGAAATGCCCAGGAATGGACTCTACTTCCTCTTCGTTATACACGTCATGTAAAAGCTGAACGTGGAGAAAACGGAGGAAAAAACCAGCTGACTGGAGCTTATGGTGCTGATGTTTATATAGAAGTTCCAATCGGAACAATCGCTAAAAATGAAGAAGGAGAGATCATTGGTGAAATCTTAGAAGATGGTCAGGAAATCATTCTGATGGAAGGAGGAAAAGGAGGTATGGGAAATGAGCATTTCAAATCTTCTACTAATCAGACCCCTCGCTATGCACAACCGGGAATGGATGGCCAGGAAGGTTTTGTTGTTTTTGAACTTAAAATCTTGGCTGACGTAGGATTGGTAGGATTCCCCAATGCTGGGAAATCTACTCTTTTAGCATCAGTTTCTGCTGCTAAGCCTAAGATTGCCAACTATGCATTTACAACACTGACTCCCAACTTAGGAATTGTAGACTACAGAAATTACAAATCTTTTGTAATGGCTGATATTCCGGGGATCATAGAAGGAGCAGCAGAAGGAAAAGGTTTAGGCCATAGATTCTTAAGACATATTGAACGAAATTCAATCTTATTATTCCTGATTCCTGCAGATTCTGAAGATCATTTTCAGGAATTTAAAATCCTTGAAAATGAATTGAAGGAATACAATACTGAATTACTGGATAAAGATTTTATTATTTCTATTTCAAAAGCAGACCTTCTGGATGATGAACTTAAAAGAGAAATTGCAGCCGAGTTTCCTGAAAACAGACAACCTTTATTTTTCTCCGGAGTTACAGGAGAAGGGCTTATGGAACTGAAAGATGCGATCTGGAAAAAACTTCACGGTTAGAAATTTCTAATCATTTATAAAAAATTAATAGAGTATGCTTTTGTATACTCTATTATTATATATAAAAACAATAACTATAAAATTTTTAAATTAATGAAAAAATCTCTTTTATTCGTTGTATTATTAAGTATTTCAGCAATCTCAAAAGCACAGGTAAACTTCGGAGTAAAAGCCGGATATAACCTTTCAACTATGAAATTTGCTGACGAAAAACTGGATTCAAAATCCTTTTTCTATCTGGGAGGTCTTGTGGAGCATCCCCTATCTCCGAAAGTTTCTTTACAGGGAGAATTGTTGTATACTCAGATTGGAGGTAAAGTAGGCGTAGATCTGGTTCAGCTGGTAGGCAACGAGGTTGTTAATATGGGAATTACTTACTATAATTACAAATTTTCTCAACTTCAAGTTCCTATTTCTGTAAAATATAGTCTTATTCCTCAATTATCTGCTTCTGTTGGGATGAACTTCGCATTCAATATTTCTTCAAAGGTAAAGACGACATTTCTTGATGAGAACACTCATGATTTTGAAGGTTTGAGAACCCTTAATTTATATCCGTTTTTGGGAGCAGAATACAAAATTAACAAGAATTTCTTTGTGGATGCCAGATACAATTTCAATTTCTTCAGAATGTCCCAAAGTAATGGATGGCCTGTTAAGGCTGGCTTTTTACAAGCCGGTATAGGTTATCAATTTAAATAAGTTCATCAAGAATACGCTATAAAAAAGCACACATTCCAAGCTCTATTTGCATAGGTATAGGTTAAATATTTCACTTAAATTAATTTAACCTATCTTTGCATTATATTTCGCGGCATTCTCAGCCCTTTCGTAATTAAGTTTACTTAAAAATTCTGTTAATCAATTTTAGCAGATTCGCTAAAAATGATGAAGTATACTACTTCGACCGCATTATTTTTAATACGCAATATATTTTGTTATTTACAGACTTAAAAATTATCAAGCCCATTTTAGATGCGCTTCAACAGGAAGGTTATGAAAAACCAACTCCTATACAAGGAAAAGCTATTCCATCTATTCTTGAAAAAAAGGATTTATTAGGAACTGCACAGACCGGAACAGGTAAGACTGCTGCTTTCGCTATTCCTATTCTACAGAATCTGGCAGAGCGCCAGGGCCCAAAAAGCAATCATATCAAAGCTTTAATTCTTACTCCAACGAGAGAATTAGCAATACAGATCGAAGAAAGCTTTAATGCCTACGGAAGAAACCTGCCCTTAAGAAAGCTGGTTATTTTTGGAGGAGTAAAGCAAGGATCACAAGAAGCTGCTCTAAAAAAGGGAGTAGATATTTTAGTGGCAACCCCGGGAAGACTTCTTGATTTTATTGCACAAGGCATTATAAGCCTTAAAAATCTTGAAATTTTTGTTCTTGATGAAGCGGACAGAATGTTGGATATGGGCTTTGTACATGATGTTAAAAGAATTATTAAGCTTTTGCCGCCAAGACGTCAAACTTTATTTTTCTCTGCTACCATGCCGCCTGAAATTCAGAAGCTGGCCAATTCAATATTAAACAACCCTGTACAGGTAGAAGTAACTCCGGTTTCTTCGACAGCAGAAACTATTAAACAATCTGTTTATTTCGTTCAGAAAGAAGATAAATTAGGATTGCTTACCCATATTTTAAAAGATCATATTTCTGAATCGGTTTTAGTTTTTTCCAGAACCAAACACGGTGCGGATAAGATTGCTAGAACATTACAGAAAAGTAATATTTCTGCAGAGGCTATTCACGGAAATAAATCTCAAAATGCACGTCAAAATGCTTTGAATAATTTCAAATCAGGAAAAACGAGAGTTTTGGTTGCAACGGATATCGCAGCAAGAGGAATTGATATTGATGAACTGAAATATGTAATCAACTATGAGCTTTCTGATGTTTCAGAAACTTACGTTCACCGAATCGGAAGAACCGGAAGAGCCGGTGCTGAAGGAACTTCAATCTCTTTTGTCGATAGCCTAGATCTTTTGAATCTGAAAAATACAGAGAAGCTTATCGGATTAAAAATCCCTGTAGTTAAAGATCATCCGTTCCACACTGATAATCTGGTCGCTCAGAAAAGAGATTCCAACAATAAACCGATGACCGGTAATGCTAGCTCAGGCAGACCAAAACCAACTCAAAAGAAAGATGTAGGTTTTAAAAAGCCAAAAAATAAAAGCTTTTTCAGAAAGAAATAATATATAAATAAAAAACCTTCTCAAAATTGAGAAGGTTTTTTATTTATATACCTTTGGAGATCAACCTACTTGAACATTGCTTTTGCATTTTCATTAGTAATTCTGTCAATCTCAGCAAAATCTTTGTTATAAATATTGACCAATTTCCCTACCACAAGGTCCAAATAAGAGCTTTCATTTCTTTTTCCTCGATGTGGAACAGGAGCCAAATATGGAGAATCTGTTTCAAGAACAATTTTATCTAATGGGATTTCCTGTAAAAACTGGTCTATTTTTCCGTTTTTAAAAGTTACTACTCCACCGATTCCCAATATAAAATTTAAATCAATCGCATGTTTCGCCTGTTCCAGGTTTCCGGAAAAGCAATGAAATATCCCTCTAAGCTTAGGGTGTTTTTTACGTTCCAGTACTTCAAATGTTTCATCGAAACTTTCTCTGGTATGGATCACAATTGGCAGATCTTTTTCTATTGCCCAATCAATCTGCTGTTCAAAAGCTTTAACCTGAATATCTAAAGTTGTTTTATCCCAATATAAATCGATCCCAATTTCTCCGATAGCCGGAAATGATCTTTGATCAAGATAATTCTTAACAATTTCGAGCTCTTTCTCCCAACTTTCAGGTTTTACATAGCATGGATGTAATCCCATCATTGAAAAGATCTGTTTTGGATATTCTTTTTCCAGTTGAAGCATCTTCTCATGAGATTCAGAGTCAATAGCAGGTAGATAAAACTCAGTAATTCCCTTATCTATTGCTCTTTGAATAGCTTCCTTTCTATCTTCATCAAATTCTTCTGCGTATAAGTGCGTATGTGTATCAATCATTGTTTTAAAATTTTAATAGATCTTCATAGGGATTTTCCAATTCCATCAACAAACCAAAAGCTGGTTCTGTTTTTATCCCTTTCTTTTTTAATTCTATGATCTGTTGTTTAAATTCGTTTCCTCTTTCCTGTAATATTTTATATTCAGCAATCATATGCCTGTAGGCATTCTGGGCTGTCACCGGCTTATTCTGTCCAAAAATTTCGATAGCAAACTCTTCCAGCATAAAGTTTAATATAATGCATTTTTCACCCCTTATTTCAACATTTTCAATCATAACATCAGTGTCATCAGGAATCAGCTTATTTACAACTATTGTTTCCAGGAAATTTCTCTCATTTGAAACTTCACAGATGATATCCAGATCACTTCCTTCAATATCTAGTTCAATGGGAATCGTTCCGGCAAGGATTGGGGAAAAGGATTTCAACTTTTCAAAAATTTGATATCGGGTAAGCAGCTCAAAAGCTCTTTTCTGTTTTTGATTTCCACTTTCCAAATACTGAATGTCTGTAAAGTCTATCATAACAGCTAGAATATTCTATGTTTTACCTTTTGCTGCTGCTTTTCAATCTTTTGTTTCAGTTTTTCTTTAAAATCCAGGTATTTTGGATCTTTTTCATCCTCTGTCCTATGCTGCAGCGCTTTATTAATTTTAAAATTTTCCTTAATAAACTCTTGGGTATTTTCAGAAAAATAAGCAGATCCAAATTTGTCAAAAATATACTGAACAGCCTGAGAATTGGGATGTATCATATCTTCTTTATAAAAACGATAATCTCTCAGGTCATCCATTAACATTTCATAAACCGGCAGATAATGGCAATTTTCAATAATAGAAACAGCTTCATGAACGGCTGTAATCAATTTAGATTTACTGAGTTGATTTTCTACCATTCCATCTTTTGTATGGCGAACAGGGGAAACTGTAAATAAAATCTGAACGTCTTCTTTACAAATATCTTTAAGACTTAAAACAGTATTATAAATAGAATCTGTTATTTCATGATGTGTTAAAAGCCTTTTCTCAAAATATTTTTGTGGAATCTTATGACAATTAGCCACCAGTTTTTTCTTCGGCTTAAACTCATAGATAAAGGAAGTTCCGTAGGTAATAATGACCCAGTTGGTATCTTGAAGAAACAAATTCCCCTCCTCTATTTTCGTATTGATCTTTTCAAGCGTCTGATGAATATATCTCGTGTCAAAACTCGTGTGATGATCCAGTGAGATAAATTCTTCATTAAACGTTATTAAATCCTCTTCTGTATAAAAATCCGAATCATGTAGCCTTTGTATAGCAGTATTGATCGAAAACGGATTAAAAACTGTTCCAAACGGATTATTAATCGTCTGAAGCTGGCCTTGTCCTAACAAATCGGACATCTCTGAGGCAAAGCAGGAACCTATTGAAAATATTCTATCTTCAATTTCGATCTTTTTTTCTGACGCTTTGAGGTCAACTTCAGTTCTGAATTTCATTTTTTTAAGGGATCAGGGCTTAGGTTTTAGGATAGTCCTAAGCCCTAAACCCTATGATCTTATTTAGCTCTCTCTTCTCAAAAGGTAGTTCGCCAGTTCTATGAAAGGCTTTTTCTTTTCTTCGGGAATGTTTATTTTTTTAAGATAGCTTTGGCCTATTTCGTTATGTTTTTCAATTAAACGCAACGCTTTTTCATCTACTTTGGTTCTTCTGAATATTTTCTCAACTCCATATACTTTATCAATATTATCCGTTTTCTTAGAATACCAGTGGTCAAGTTCTCTTCTTTCTTCATCTGTTGCGTGCTCTCTGGCCATCAAATAAAGAACCGTCTTTTTGTTTTCGTAAATATCTCCGGCATGTTTTTTACCAAACTGAGCCTGGTCACCGAACACATCCAAATAGTCATCCATAATCTGGAATGCTATTCCGATATGTTTTCCAAAATTAAAGATCGATTTAGCGTCTTTAAAGTTGGCTTTTGCAATCAATGCTCCAATTTCAAATGAAGAAGCGCTTAATACTCCGGTTTTATACGTGATCATTCTGATATAATCATCGAAAGTTACATCTTCCTGTGTTTCAAAGTTGATATCATATTGCTGACCTTCACATAGCAAAAGCCCTGTGTGGGTAAAAATCCTGATACATGCTTTGAAAATTTCAGGTTCAAGATCTTCAAAGAATTTATATGCTTTAAGCAGTAATCCATCTCCTGAAAGAATTCCTACATTAATTCCATGTAACGTATGGATGGTTGGTTTATTTCTACGTAAAGGAGCTTCATCCATGATATCATCATGAATCAATGTAAAATTATGGAAGAATTCGATCGCTAACGCAGGTTTGATTGCCTGTTTAAGATCTCCACCGAACAAATCGCAGGCCATCAAAACCATAATAGGGCGCAGGCGTTTTCCACCGTGCGAGATGATGTAGTTCATCGGTTCATAAAGTTCCGCTGGCTTATCTTTAAAAGTATATCTGGTAATGGCATCAGCAACGAGCTGTTGGTATTTGTCTAAAAATTCCATAAAATCCTATAATTTCAACAAAAATACAATTTTTCGAGTCTTTATAAAACAAAAAACTTTGCCCATTTGGACAAAGTTTTAGTATTGTTATTAAATTTCTATTTTAAGAAAAGCATACAACCAAAAGGTAAGTAATTCCTGCCACAATTGCAGAGATCGGAATCGTTAACACCCAAGCCCAAAGTAAGCTTACTGTTATTCCCCATCTCACTGCGGAAACTCTCTTCGTCAAACCAACCCCTATAATAGATCCTGTAATGGTATGAGTAGTAGATACTGGAATACCAAAGTGGTCTGTAATGAATAAGGTAATTGCACCTGCTGTTTCAGCACTTACCCCTTCTAGCGGAGTTACCTTTGTAATTTTAGTTCCCATTGTCTTGATGATCTTCCAACCTCCACTCATGGTACCTAAACCGATCGCTAAGAAAGATACTAAAGGAACCCATAAATAATGTTGTGCAAAATAATCAAAACGACCTGCAGAAGGAATATTAAGATAAACCGGATCACGCAGAACCTCCACATGGTAGTAGATCAATGCTGCACCGATAATACCCATTACTTTTTGTGCATCGTTCAAACCATGTCCTAAACTAAATAAAGCTGAGGATACAAGTTGTAATCTTTTAAAAGATTTATCTGCTTTATGTGGGTTTGATTTTTTATAAAGGTGAACAATAATTAATGTAATGATAATCGAGATCACCATCCCTATAATTGGCGCCATGAAAATAAATAGGAAAATAGGAATCACCTTATCAAATTTCACCACACTTTGTGTCGTAACCTGATGAAAAGCAAGCTTAAAGGTTTCAAACGTTCCTAAGTTAGGCTGTTCTGCGACCACATTATGATAGTCCATCATAAAAGCATGCATCAATGCAGCTCCTAAGAATCCACCAATCAGCGTATGTGATGACGAAGAAGGGATACCAAACCACCAGGTCAAAAGATTCCAGGCGATAGCCGCTATAAGCCCTGAAAATATTACTTCTAATGTAATAAAGTTCTCATTGACCGTTTTAGCTATGGTATTACCAATTTTAAATTCTCCAATAATGTACGCAGCAATAAAAAATGCAGCAAAGTTCCAGAGTGCAGCCCAAAGTACAGCCTGAAACGGAGTTAAAACTTTTGTAGAAACAATTGTTGCAATTGAGTTGGCCGCATCATGAAAACCATTAATATAATCGAAGATTAAAGCTAAAGCAATAATAACCGTAAGTAAAATCGGAAATTCCATTTTTTTGTTATATTGTTTACGCGTATTTAATCATGATGTTCTCAATCGTATTGGCAACATCTTCTGCTTTATCGGTTACTATTTCAAGGTAATTAAGTACGGATGAAACTTTGATAATATTGATTGCATCATTCGTCTCAAACAATTCTACCATAGAATTGGAAAGCAAATCATCAGCAATATTTTCAATTGAGTTCACTTTAATACAAGCTTCTTTTACCTGATCCATGTTTTTAAAACCTTTCAGGTTCTTCATAGCATTCTGAATCTCCAGACATGCTTTGTGGATCAATAGTGAGAAATCTGCATAAGCCTTCATCAAAGGCGATTTGTATAAGAAAATATATTTTGTAGATGCGTAGATATAATCTGCGATATCATCTAATCCTGTAGCTAAAGTGTGGATATCTTCACGATCAAATGGAGTAATGAAGTTTTTTCCAAGTTCTACAAAGATTTCGTGAGTAAGCTCATCATTCTTATGCTCATAATCACTCATTTTCTTCAACATAGTATCATCATTCACATCAAAATCCTTGATTCCGTTGTTGAATTCCTCAGACATTGCAACCAGGTTTTCAGTTACCTTTTCAAAAAGTACGAAGAAAATTTTATCTTTTGGCTGAAAAGCGTGGAAAATATTACCAATTCCCATTTTTAAGTATTTATATAATTTCGTCTGCAAATTTCCTAAAAAAGCACCTTACCTGAAAAGATCTAACGTTAAGTTTTGTTAACATTGGTTTAAGTACTGATTATCAAACAAAAAAACCGGCATTAATGCCGGTTTTATATGATTTGAAATGAGTTTTAATTAGCCTCTTCAGCTCTCATATCTTTTCCTTTAAACTTCATTGAAGAAATATTACTTAAAAGGTCTCCCTTAAATGATTTTTCTACTTCAAAGAATGAAAATTTCTCTAAAATTTCGATATCTCCAATTTCAGCTCTTTTTTTGCTTTTTCCAGCAGTCGCTTTATTGATAATTTCTAAAACATCGAGTTTTTTTAATTGGTCTTTTTTACCCAGGTTGAAGAAGAATCTTACCATATTCTCGTTCTTCTTTCTAGGCTTTCCACCACGCTCTCTTCCTCTGTCTCCTCCTCTATCGCGGTCTCTTCCTCTGTCTCTGTCACGACCTCTGTCTCTTCTGGAATAGTCATCATCTCTGTTGTTGAATTTCTGCTCAACAAGATCATGCTTATCTTTGTAGAATAATGCAAGGTCTTTCAACTGGAACTGTAACAACTTGTGAACTAATTCTTCTTTAGTGAAGTTACTTAGATCAGGAATTAAGCTGTCATCAAATTCAAATAAATCTTCGTGTTCTGTAAATAATTTTTCAAAAACACCACCAACCTGAGCTTTAATGATTTCATCTCCCGTTGGGATTATCTTTTCATTAATTTCAATTTTGGTTGCAGATTTTATTTGTTTTAGTTTTCTGCTTTCTTCAGGCTTGATTAAAGACATTGAGATTCCGTCTTTTCCTGCTCTACCTGTTCTACCACTTCTGTGAACAAATACTTCAGGATCATCAGGTAATGAATAGTGGATAACGTGCGTAAGAGAGTTTACATCTAAACCTCTTGCAGCCACATCCGTCGCTACCAAAATATCGATATTCTTCAATCTGAATTTCTTCATTACAGTATCTCTCTGCGCTTGAGAAAGATCTCCGTGAAGAGCATCAGCCGCATATCCGTTCTGCATTAAGAAATCTGCTACTTCCTGAGTTTCCATTCTCGTTCTACAGAAAATAATGGAATATTGATTAGGGTTAGCATCAATTAGTCTCTTAAGAGCTTCTTTTTTGTTACGGTATCCTACAACATAGTATTCATGTTTAATGTTCTTTTTAACTTCGTTAATAGAACCTACCGAAATACGATGTGGATTGGTAAGATAATTTTTAGAAATTCTTTCCACTTCTTTACTCATCGTTGCCGAGAATAAGAATGTTTGTTTTGTTTCAGGAGTTTCACTTAAAATTGTTTCCAATTCGTCTTTGAAACCCATTGAAAGCATTTCATCGGCTTCGTCTAAAACCAACCAATGAATAGCAGAAAAGTCAAGAGCTTTTCTATTAATTAAATCAATTACTCTTCCCGGAGTTCCCACAATAATCTGTGGTTTGTCCTTTAAAGAACGAATCTGATCCATAATACTGCTACCACCGTAAACTGCTGTAGTTTTGATGTTTTGCATGTATTTAGAGTAATTTTTTATGTCTTTAGAAATCTGAAGACATAATTCTCGTGTCGGACAAAGCACCAATAATTGGATTTTGCGACTCGTATCGTCAATCATATCCAAAATCGGAAGCGAAAACGCTGCAGTTTTGCCTGTCCCAGTCTGCGCAAGTGCGATCAAGTCGCGTATATCTGAAAGAATAAAAGGGATAGTCTGTTTTTGGATTTCTGTCGGGCTTTCATAACCCATTTCGCCAATTGCCTTAAGGATGTCAGGACTTAAATTGGTCTCCGTAAATAAATTCATTAAATATTTTAAAATTTTTGCAAAGATACAATTAATATTTGACTTTATTTTGAATAAAGTATTAAATAACGAATCTTAATTTCAGAATACTTTAATATTTTTTAATTTTAAAAAATTAAACGCAAAAAATCAACCATTAAGTTAAAAAACTATTAAACATTATTTTTTTTATTAAATTGGATTGATTTTTTCTTGAGTATTAATGAATTTTCAAAAATAAAACCATGAAACATAAATTTTTCTTTTTGATATTCTTTTTCAAAACGCTCATTATTTTTGCACAAACATTTACTTACCCCACTAGTTGGACCTTGGAAAATTGTATTGAATATGCAAAAGAAAATAACATTTCTATCAATTCCATGCGACTTTCCAAGACTTCTGCCCAACAGGATTTATTACAGGCAAAAGACGCAAAATATCCCAATCTGAGCGGATCCGTTTCTCAAGGACTTTTTGCAGCCAATGGTTTGAATGGTCTTCATTTTAATAGTACTCCTTCTCAAAATATTAGCGCCAATTCTTCTATGATATTGTATCACGCCAACTACATTAAAAACAACGAGGTTTCGAAAGATTTTCTGGTACAAATGGCAGACCTTTCCGTAAAAGAAGCTGAAAATAACATTACCCTAAATATCACGCAGGCTTATCTGAACATTTTAATGTCACAGGAAAACATTATTTCTTTCCAAAATGTCTTAAAAACTACCCAAACACAACTAAAGCAAGGAAGCCAATTCTATACAGCCGGAAATATTTCCAAATTGAATTATTTACAGATCCAGGCTCAGGTGGCCCAGGATGAATACAATCTGGTTTCTGCTCAGAATAATCTCAGAACCAATATTGTTAATTTAAAACAACTCCTGCAGCTCCCATCAGCCTACGACTTCCAAATTGTAAAACCGGACAGTATTGTGGTTGATGAGAATTTAAAACCTTTACAGGATGTTCAGAGTTCGGCACAAAATCATCGACCTGAAGTGAAATATGGCGAACTCAATCTGGAAAACTCCAATACTAATTTAAAAATGACCCGCGCTTCCATACAACCTACCTTAAGCCTCGTTGGAAGTGTTTCTACCAATTATTCTAATGGAAACGGTAATTATTTTAATCAGCTGGGAAATAATTTTTACCTGCCTATAGGATTAAGCCTGGGAATTCCCATCTACAATAACAGAATTTATAAAACTGAAATAGAAAAGTCAAAAATCGCTATTCAGCAGGCCGACCTGGATTTACAAAATACAAAAACAATACTCAATCAGCAGATCGAACAGTCTTACATTAATTTACAAAACTCGATTGCTCAATATGAATCTGCGTTAAAGCAAATGAATATCAGTAAAGAAAGCTATGATATTGTAAATGCCCAGATGAAAATAGGAAGTATCGATTATGTACAGCTTCAGCAACAGAGATTATTATATATTCAAGCAATTCAAAATTATCTGCAGGCGAAATATTCTGCGGTACTCAATAAACACATTTATGAATTTTACGAAGGCAACCCTATAACTATGAAATAACTATGAAAGCAAAAAATAAAAAATGGCTCATATGGCTTATCGGTGGTATTATTGTTGTCGGAGGGATCTGGTATTTCTTTCTCAAAGAAGAGGAAGTTAAAATACGACTGGAAACCGTAAAGCCTGAAATGGGTGAAATTTCAAATTCCATCACTGCTACCGGAACGATTCAACCCGTAGATACTGTAGCAGTAGGAACACAGGTTTCCGGAATTATTAAAAACCTTTATGTTGATTTTAACTCACAGGTAAAGAAAGGGCAGCTTCTGGCTACTCTAGACCCAGAGTTACTCCATGACCAGGTATTACAGATTAATGCTAATTTACAAAATGCTAAAAGCAATTTAGCGTATAATGCCACCAACTTCCACAGACAATCCCAACTTTATGAAGTTGGAGCTATAAGCAAAGCTGATTACGACAACTTTCTGAATCAATATGATGCTGCAAAAGCACAGGTAAATTCTGTTAATGCCCAGCTTGCTGCAGCCAATAAGAATCTTTCACTGACGAATATTTATTCTCCAATCGACGGAACCGTCCTCAACAGAAATGTAAGTGAAGGGCAAACTGTTGCTTCCAGCTTCAGCACGCCTACTCTTTTCAGTATTGCCAAAGACCTTACGAAAATGCAGGTTCGCGCTTCTGTTGATGAAGCCGATATAGGAAACGTGAAAGTCGGACAAAAAGCAACCTTTACAGTGGATGCCTTTCCCGATGAGATTTTCAATGGTCAGGTTTCAGATGTACGTCTGCATCCTACTGTTTCTTCGAATGTGGTTAACTACACTACCATAATCAATGCTGATAACTCGAGCTTGAAATTAAAGCCCGGAATGACAGCCAATATTACGATCTATACGAATGTTTTGGAAAATGTAATGAAAATCCCGGTAGCAGCAACCAGTTTCTGGCCTGACAGTCTCGTCATGAAAAACTACAAAATCAACTCTCCTTTTGCAAATGGCAAAAAAGGAGGAAACAGAAAAAGGAAAAGCCCACTTCCAAACGCAAATAAAAATGAAGCCGGGGTCTGGATTATCGGAAAAGACAGCATCATTTCCCGAAAAAAGATTAAAACAGGAATGGATAATGATACTGAAATGCAAGTTGTCTCAGGATTAAGCCTTAATGACAATATCATTACAGGATATAAAAGCCTGAGCAAAAAAGCCTCAGGAAGCACCGCAAAAAGCCCATTCTTACCTCAAAGATCAAGAGGTGGCAACAGCGGTAAAGGTGGAGGTAGCGGACCAAGATAAATTTTTAATAAAAAGCAATACCATGGCTGAAAAAATTCTGGAGATCATCGATCTGAAACGAGATTTTAAAATGGGCGAAGAAACCGTACACGCTTTAAAAGGAGTCACTTTTTCTGTAGAACGGGGTGAATTCGTAACCATTATGGGAAGCAGTGGATCAGGAAAGTCAACACTGCTCAATATTCTAGGATGTCTTGATAAACCCACCAGTGGTGATTATATCCTCGATGGTGTTAATATCAAAAATTTGAGCCGGGACGAACTCGCTGTATTAAGAAATCAGAAAATCGGATTTGTTTTTCAGTCTTATAACCTTTTACCGCGCACCACTGCTAAAGAAAATGTAGAATTACCTCTTCTCTATAATTCAAAGGTTTCTACAGAAGAACGTCATAACCGAGCTATTAAAGCACTTGCTGCCGTAAAACTGGAAAGCAGAATTGACCACCTTCCTAATCAGATGTCTGGAGGTCAGCAACAGAGGGTTGCTATTGCCAGAGCGCTTGTCAATGAACCGGTCATGGTCTTAGCCGACGAAGCAACAGGAAACCTCGATACACGGACTTCGTATGAAATTATGGCGCTAATGCAGGACTTACATCAACAAGGAAGAACTATCGTTTTTGTTACCCATGAACCAGACATCGCCACTTTCAGTAGCAGAACCGTGACCCTGAGGGATGGCAAAGTAATTAAAGATGTTAATAACGAACATATAAAATCTGCTAAAGAAGCTTTGGAATTTCTTCCGGTCAATGATGATTATAAATAATATGAACCTCAAAAAGAAATGAAATGAATGTCTCCAATCTTTTCCGAATTGCCTGGCGAGCACTTTTAAGAAACAAGCTTCGTGCATTCCTTACTATGCTTGGAATAATCATAGGAGTGGCCTCTGTTATCGCTATGACTGCCATAGGTGAAGGTTCAAAGAAAAGCATCAGTGATCAGCTTTCATCCATGGGCTCCAATATGATTACAATTCGCCCGTCCAGTAATATCAATGTTTCCGGAGGAGCCAGAATCGGTGCTTCAGGATTGCAGACTTTAAAGCCCCAGGATGCCGAGGCAATCTCAAAAGGTGCTCCTGATGTTTCTTATGTTTCCCCTGCCGTTCAAACCAACGGACAATCTATCAATGGACCCAACAACTGGCCTACTCAGCTTCAGGGTGTCAATGTAGATTATTTCAGTATCCGGGACTGGGCTGTTACGGACGGAAGCCTGTTTACTACAAAAGATGTCACTTCTTCCAATAAAGTATGTCTCCTCGGCCAGACTGTTATCACCAATTTATTTCCCAACGGAGAAGAGCCTGTTGGCAGCATCATCCGCTTCAACAAAGTACCCATGAAGGTAATTGGTGTTTTAGCTCCCAAGGGATCTAATGCTTTTGGACAAGATCAGGATGATGTTATTATCGCTCCTTTTAACACCGTTCAAAGAAGGTTTTTAGGTATTACCTATGTACAGACGATTTACGCTTCATCCACTAATGAAAATACTTCACAAAAAGCGACAGATGAAGTTTCCGAAATATTAAGAAAACAGCATAAACTCTCTGCTGACGGAAATAATGACGATTTTTCCGTTAGAACTCAGGCTGAACTGATCTCTACAATGAGTTCTACAAGCCAACTGCTTACGGTATTATTATCAGCTATTGCAGGAATTTCATTAGTAGTTGGAGGAATCGGCATCATGAATATCATGTACGTTTCAGTTACAGAGAGAACAAAGGAAATCGGCTTAAGAATGTCTATTGGGGCGAGAGGGAAAGATATTTTATATCAGTTTCTCATTGAAGCTATCCTTATCAGTATTACAGGAGGAATCATAGGTGTAATTTTAGGCGTACTGACTTCTAAGCTGGTTACTCAGTTTTTATCATGGCCTACTTACATTACCGAATCCTCAATCATTATTTCATTTATTGTCTGTGCTATAACAGGGGTGTTTTTCGGGTATTATCCTGCCCTTAAGGCTTCAAAACTTGATCCTATTGAAGCTTTGAGATACGAATAGTCTTCGTTTATCTGTCATTAATACTTATATCTTCAATCTAAAATAAGGAATGTCTTTTTGATTCATGATCCAAAAGCTTATGTGTGATGAATATGTGAATAGATTTAATTAAATTTGATTAAAAATAAAAAAATGTCGGCTACCATCTCTACAAAAACATTTGATTTTCTAAAGAAATTATCCAAAAATAACAACCGCGACTGGTTTAACGAAAATAAAAATCTTTATACAGAATCACAGGAAAATGTTATTGAGTTTCTGGAAGATTTAATTGAAGAAATGGCAGATTTCGATAATGACATTGCCAAAATCGATGCTAAAAAAGCCCTATTTCGCATTTATAGAGATACCCGGTTTTCAAAAGATAAAATTCCTTACAAAACTAATTTCGGAGCTTCCCTGGGAATAGGCAAAGGAAGCCAGAAGGGAGGTTATTATCTTCATATGGAGCCTGGAAAATCATTTTTAGCCGGCGGAATCTATATGCCTGAATCTTCCACTTTAAAAGAAGTACGTAAAGAAATTTCATTATACGGAGATGAGTTCATTAAAATCTTGAACAATAAAGAATTTAAAAAACACTTTCCAGAATTGGTACAAAATGATAAATTGAAAAAAATCCCGCAGGGCTTTGAGAAAGAGGACCCAATGGGAGAATATTTAAAGTTGAAAAGCTTTATTGTCATGTACCAGATGAAGGATGAAGCTGTACTTGACAAAAATGCAATAAAAGAATTTACAAAGATTTTCAAACTCATGAAACCATTGAATGACTTTTTGAATACTCCTTTTCAATAAGAAAAGCTCTATAAAATTTCTAGACCTATATCTTTCTTCACTATCCCCCCGTTTCTGAAATGTAAACACAGGATGACAAAAAGAGGTAAAAAGCTTTGTAAAGTTGAGTTTGTAATAATGCTATACAGTAAGCATCTACTGACAATCAAGTGATTCCATTGAAACAAAATTAACATGAGTTTAACATTTTTGTTTATCTTTGCTCCCTGTCAAATAATCAAGGATGTCTTTATACCAAAGAATTGCAGAAAACCTACAATACATAAGTCCGAGTTTTTATAAAAGTAGATATTTTAAAAGTTTAAATAACCTTTCAAAGGATAATTTTTCGGCGCGTAATGTAGAGCCGGAATTAGTCTGGATTAAAGAATATTTACCGGAACATGCTGTAATTCTTGATATTGGCGCTAACGTAGGAACTTTTTTATACCAGTTGGAAAGAAAGCTAAGTCATGATCATATTTACGCTTTCGAACCCAACAAAAAACTGTATGCTCGTTTAAAAAGACTGTTCCCATCTATGAAGGTCCTTTCTATGGCACTTTCTGATGAAAATACAACAGCGGAATTTAAAGTTCCTGTTATTAACGGAAAGATGGTAGCTTCAAGAGGCACCCTAAATACTTCTTATAAAGAAAAAGGGGAAGAAAAAAGCTATACAGAAAAAGTAACCGTTGTTAAACTGGATGACTGGGCGGCCCAAGAGCAGATTTCAGCCCTCGACTTTATTAAAATAGATGTCGAAGGAAATGAAATGAAAACGCTTTTAGGAGGCAAAAAAACGATTACAAATTTCCGGCCTACTCTTATGGTGGAAATGGAACAGAGACATCATGAGAAACCGATTTGGGATGAAATTTCAGAGGTTGAAAGCTGGGGATATGAAGCACAGTATTTAAACCGCTCCCACTTTAAGCTTGAAAAGTTGACTGAAAAGATTTTAGTCAAAAATACAAGTGACGAAAAAAACAAAACCGAATACATCAACAATATTATTTTTATACCAAAAACCCTTTAAAATAAATTTATGAGTGTAGTAGCAAGACAAGGATTCAAATATTCCATTATCGGTTATATTGGCTTCTTGTTGGGTACCATTTCGGCTATCTTTATCTTTCCGAATGATTTTGAATTTTACGGAAAGCTACGCTACATTCTGCCCACGGCAGAAATGCTTGTTCCTTTCGTGGTTTTGGGAATTTCATACTCCAATGTTAAATTCTTTCACAGGGTAGAAAAAGACGGAAAAAAACAGAATATGCTTTCGCTTTCTCTGTTAACTATTCTGATCAATTTTGCGATATTCAGCATTGTTTTCTTTATTTTACCTTTTGTATATCCAAAATTCACTAAGCTGGAGGCATGGAAAACAAAAGAAATCATTCTCCCTCTTGTTTTAATCTTATCATTCTGTACGGTTTTCAATAAATACACCTCCAACTATAAAAGAATTGTCGTATCCAATATATTTGACAATCTATTCCCTAAAATAGCTAATCTCGGAGCTTTCTGTCTGTTTTTCTATTTTGCTTTATCCCAAAAAATTGCATTTGCTTTTTTCTTCGGAATGTTTTCTTTAATGCTTTTCGGATATATTTACTACACTAATAAGCTGGAAAAAATACAGTTCGACTTCAGTACAGAATACTTTAAGAAAAATAATTTCTGGAAAGAATTTGCCAACTATAGCTTCTTCGGCTTCCTGGGAACGTTTGGCAATTATTTGGCGATTAACAGCTTTATGATCGGCGAATTTATGGGGATGGAGGAAAACGGGATTTACGCTGTTCTTTATGCGCTTATTTCACTTATTTCTATACCTCAGCTAGGACTATTCAATATTTCAGCACCCATCATCAGCAAGACACTTGCAGAAGGTGATATGGAAGAGCTTGACAGATTCCACAAGAAGACTTCATTGTCGCTATATTTTTTAGGAGCCGTTTTATTCTCATGTATTATGGTTGGGTTTCCATTTTTAACCCAATTTATGCCTAAAAACGGAACAATGCTAAGAGAATACGAACCTGTAGTCTGGATCTGGGGATCTGCGGTCCTTATTGACCTGGCCACAGGATTCAATGGAAACATTATTTCTCTTTCGAAATATTACAGGTTCAATATCCTGGTAATGCTTTTACTGGCTGGACTAACTATCGGCCTGAATTACTATTTTATTAAGAATACTGATCTGAAACTGATCGGGATTGCATTATCGACCGCTATTTCATTAACAACTTACAATGTTATAAAAATTGTCTTCAATTACCTGATGTTTAAAGTATCACCCTTGACTATAGAAATGATTTTCGTTTCTATTATCTGTACTTTAGCCATCACTGTAGCTATTGTATTGCCAACTTTCAATAATAATTTCATTAATCTACTTTACAAACCGGCTGTCGTCCTGATATTAATTTATATTGGAAATTATTTCACCAAGATATTCCCGGTAGAAGACTACCTGAATATGAAATTCATTAAAAGTATTTTTAAATTTAAATAGTGATAAGACTGTTTAATACCTTTTCTAAGTTTTCCCGTATCATCTCTCTGCTATAGAATTTTTGGAAATCAAATTCATGGTTTTGAAGCTGCTGAAACTGCTCAATGACATTTTCTTTCTCTGAGAGAATAAAGCTTAATTGTGAAGGATAATTTTCAGGAAAAACAGCAATCTTTCCATATTTAATCGCATCTCCTACGTTTCCCGTCATTTTAGTTTTCCCGTACACTTCCTTCTGACTGAAGAATGTTGTTATATCTTGAATCGGACACCATAGTATGTTTGCCTTTTGCATCCAGACTTCATAATCATCAGCAGAAACTCTCTCTTTAAAGTATTTCAGTCTGATGTTTTCAGGTACTTGTCCGGATAGCGCTTCAAGTGTTCTAAGTTCTTTTCCTTCTGCCTTTCCTAAAAATACAAAAGTATACGGTTCAGGACTTTTCAGATTTTCAATGGTTTTAAAAATATGCTTATAATTTCTCCTTTTCTGTGAAACTCCTCCTGGAATAACCACTACCATCTCTTTATTATCCGGCTTAACGAAGTTTTCGGTATAAAAAAGAGGCAGAAACTTATACTTTTCTGAAGACAATTCAACATCCAGTACTAAAAGATTTTTAGTATGTCTATATACTTTTGGAGAATAAAACAATCCTTCTTTCAACCATAATTTAAGCCTGTAAATCAGATCTTCTTTAAAAATACTTTTGATCAGATTCAATTTTGATGATTGAGGAAAATTGAGGTTATGAGTAATAACGGCCGTGTTATACTTCTGAACAATGCTTAGAAAGGTATTAAAATAGCGATGAACCGTTCCGATAATGACGACCTCATATGGTTTAGTTTTCAACTGGTCAGAAATCATCGAACTATCGGATAAAAAAACAGCTTCTCCATCTACTTTAACCTGGTCTTTTATTTTTTTTGAAAAATAATAATCTACTTCAAATTCATGCGAGCCTTTCATAACATTCATGAAAGCTTGCGCAATTTCAGCATGAGTATCTATTTCTATGTAAGCTATTTTTTTCAAAATGTCCTGAGCTGTGAGTATAATTTCTTGTTTTTACTGACTTTAAGTACTTCAGACCGATTAGGCTAAATTATTTATATTTTCAGCCATTTATTTTTTAGTGTTTTCCAACGCTGATTATTAATTACTTTCTGTTCTTCTTTGGTCAGTTTGAGTTCTAATTTTTCAGATCTGCAGTTTTCGTATGTTTTAATAATCCGGAAGAAAAACGTAATGGATTTGCTTTTCATGGCTTCTTTACATGATGCTATATATGCGAGAAACCTGTTTAATCCTAAAAAATAAAAATATCTACCATAATAGTCTGATTCTTTTACTGTGTAATCAGCTCCTTTTACTTTAATTAATTTTACTTTAAGTTCCGGTAAAACAATTTCTTCCCAGCCTAAATTCTGAAGCAGTATGGAATCAATATTATCCCAGCCCAATGTTTCCCGAAGTCCTCCCATCTCCAGAAAACATGCTTTTCTGTAAGCCTTCATCGGACCTCTGACGTGTTTCTTATTTGAGTTACCTTCGTACACCCAAACCCCATCTTTTTCCACATACAACAAACCTCCTACTAAACCATATTCCGGGTTTTCGCTAAAAGCAGTTTGTATTGTTTCAAGGTAATTAGGGGATAATATAATATCAGCATCAAATTTACAGATAATATCAAAATCATCCAGTTTCTGAGTCTGCAATCCTTTTTTAAAAGCATTAACCACTTTAGAGCCCGGTTGATGAGCAGATTTTTGAAGAGCTATGGTCTCAAATCTGGAATCCAGATCAGTATATCTTTTGATCACATCAGCTGTCCCATCTACAGAGCCATCATTGGCTACCACTACTTTAAAATCCTTATAACTTTGCTGCTGTAAAGAATCTAAAGTAAACGGAAGGTTATTTTCTTCGTTATGAGCCGGTATTACAATTAAAAATTTCACGAACGTAATTTATAATGATAAGTGATGATGCTTGAAATCTGAAATGAATACCATCATCACTTATCATTGATATTATATTATTTATTATGCGGTTTCAGCATATTTTTAGGATCCAGAATTTCGTCTAATTTTTCCTGAGAAAGGATGCCTTTTTCAAGTACTAAATTATAAACACTCTGTCCTGTTTCTAAAGCCTCTTTGGCAATCTGAGTTGATTGTTTGTATCCGATATAAGGATTAAGAGCAGTGACAATACCAATACTGTGCTTCACCATATTTAAGCACATCTCTTTATTCGCAGTAATTCCCACAACACATTTATCACGAAGCGTATCTAATGCATTACAAAGGAAATTGATATTTTCCATAATCGCATGGGAAAGAACAGGCTCCATTACATTAAGCTGCAATTGACCTGCCTCTGCAGCAAAAGTTACAGTAAGGTCATTTCCTATGATTTTAAAGCAAACCTGATTAACCACTTCCGGAATTACAGGATTCACTTTTCCCGGCATAATAGATGATCCCGGCTGCATAGGTGGAAGATTGATTTCAAAAAGACCGGCTCTTGGACCGGAAGAAAGCAACCTTAAATCATTACAAATTTTCGACAACTTTACTGCAAGACGCTTCATTGCTGAAGAATAAATAACGTAAGAACCCGTATCCGGAGTTGCTTCTACTAAATCAGGTGCAGAAACAATAGGAAAACCGGTAATCTGAGCAAGATTTTTAGCGCAAAGTGTAGCATAGCCTACAGGAGCATTCAAACCAGTTCCGATTGCTGTCGCTCCCATATTAACCTCAACAAAAAGGTCAGCATTATTATTTAATTTAGAAATATCTTCTTCGAGATTAGCTGCAAAAGCTTCGAACTCCTGCCCTAAAGTCATAGGAACCGCATCCTGAAGCTGAGTTCGTCCCATTTTGATGACATCCTGAAACTCCTTCCCTTTTGCACGGAAAGCAGCCACTATTTTCTTAAGTCTTTCAACCAATCCGATATTCATTTGTAACAGCCCCATCTTAATAGCTGTAGGATACGCATCATTCGTCGATTGAGAAAGGTTGATATGGTCATTCGGTGAGCAGAATTCATACTCCCCTTTCTTTTTACCTAATTTTTCCAGCACCCTGTTAGCGATAACTTCATTCGCATTCATATTAATCGAAGTTCCGGCTCCTCCCTGTATCATATCGACAGGGAACTGATCATGAAGCTGACCATCGATAATTTCATCACAAGTTTCTGTAATTTTGAAATATAGATTTTCATCCAGTAGTCCTAATTCATAATTAGTTTTTGCTGCTGCTTTTTTTACAAAAGCCAATCCCTTGATAAAGTCAGGATAAGAAGAAAGAAGTTGTCCCGAAATTTTGAAGTTGTTGATCGCTCTTTGAGTCTGAACTCCATAATAAGCATCTGCCGGCACATTGAGTTCTCCCAGCAAATCGCTTTCTTGTCTGAAATTTTCCATTACAGATTTTTTAGTTTTTTTATCGTTTAAATATAGCAAAAAACGCATCGTTAACAGATGCGCTTTAAATTTTATTTTGCAGAGTATTTCTGATTCAAAGCTTGCAATATGGCCCATGTTTCCGCATCCATAATTCCATCATAATTTTGCGGACGGAAATGATACTGAAAAGCTTCAATAGTTTTTTTCGTTGCATCATCCCATTTTCCGCTAGCCTCTATTCCATACCCAAATTTTTGGAGTGCCGTCTGAACTAAATAGATAAATGATGGTTCACTATACCTGTTCATCAGATCCGTTTGCGCCAGTTCAAAGATACTTTGTTTTGCCGCTTCATCATACCACATTCCTATCTGATATTCGTCATATAATCTTTTCCATGGAAACATAGGTCCCGGATCCTGTTTTCTCGTAGGAGCAATGTCAGCATGAGCCAAAACATTCGTTGGCTGAATCTGATACCTTGTAATGATATCTTTAGCTAAAGCTGCTACCTTTCTTACCTGATCATTATCAAAAGAAGCGAACGTTCTTTTTCCTGTAGCATCCGTTGTATAACCTGTATTTACAATTTCAATCCCGATTGAAGTATCGTTTAGGTTCTTATCGTTTCTCCAAGAGCTTATTCCTGCATGATAGGCACGTTTATTTTCATCTACCAATTGATAAATTTCATTATCTCCCGTATTATTAACAAGGTAATGGGCACTCACCGCCTGCTGCGTAAGAACAGTAATTGATTTATCATCCTGTAATGCTGTATAATGAAGTATTAAATATTTCTGTCTGAAGTTTTGTGCTACCGCCGGAAAAAAGGTTTTTACCACTTTATATCCTGCTGGTTTTGCAGAGACAATAGAACCATAGCTGGCTGTATTATCATTCTTCGTAACATCAGCAATATTGGTTGTAAAAAATTCTACTCCATGATCATTTGTAATTTGTGGTTTTGGCCTCTCTGTAACCGGAGTTTTAACTACAGTTTTTGGCTGTGTCACGGGAGTTTTCGGCTTATATACTGTTTTCTTAATATTCTTCTGAGGAGCACAAGAAAAAACAAAAGCGCTTAATCCGATGATATATAATGTTTTACGCATTAGTCTAATTTTTTAATCATTTATTAGGTCAAAAATACGTAAAATTTTCTTGAAATTTATTTGGTAAATAAAGAAATCTATTCTATATTTGCACTCGCAATAACGGAATAACGATCATTAAAAAATAAAGATAAAAGGAGGGTTGCCAGAGTGGTTAATGGAGCAGTTTGCTAAACTGTCGACGCGAAAGTGTCGCAAGGGTTCGAATCCCTTACCCTCCGCATTTCTTTTTCTTAAAAACATACTCGGGGCGTAGCGTAGTCCGGTCATCGCGCCTGGTTTGGGACCAGGAGGTCGCAGGTTCGAATCCTGCCGCCCCGACTTTTTTAATGCGCTTATTAACTAAGCGAGAATCAACTTTTAATGGGTGCGTAGCTCAGCTGGATAGAGCATCTGCCTTCTAAGCAGACGGTCAAAGGTTCGAATCCTTTCGCGCTCACAGAAAACTCACAATTTATTGTGAGTTTTTTTGTTTTATATTAAACCTATGTGTTATTGTTACATTCTTTTTTCTAAATCTTTGAACAAATATTATATTGGTCATTCTTGTGAAGAGCTACAGGAAAGATTAAGAAAGCATTTATCAAATCATAAAGGTTTTACAGCAAAGGTAAAAGATTGGAATATTGTCTATTATGAAATTTTTAATTCTAAGTCTGAAGCATACAAAAGAGAGCGAGAATTAAAAGCATGGAAAAGTAGATCTAAAATCCAAAAACTTATTAATGAATCACAAAGGATAGAGCATCCCGATTTTTAATCGGGACGGTCAAAGGTTCGAATCCTTTCGCGCTCACAAAAAACTCACAATTTTTATTGTGAGTTTTTTTGTTTTATATAGCCTCGTCTATTAGTTACTATCAACCAGACCTTTTAGCATTTCAGATAATTTAGCGGGTTCAGTGAGCATCGCATCGTGTCCTGTAGCAATTTCTAAATATTTCCAATTTAGCGATTTATCCACTTTCACTTTATCAGCCATTTCTTTCATAATCGGCAATTGTGGGTCGGTACAAGCAATATAAACCAATGGCAAACCGTTGCCATAAACATTTTTCAATCGTAATGTTTGAGCGAAAGTACCAAAAGGTTGCGGCGTTACTCGAGCTTCCACCCATTGCACTTGTTTCGCATTGGTTACACCAAATAAAGACACTGCAAGAGGTTCAAAATTTTCTTTTTTGCGGATATTTTCCATTTGAACTTTTCGCACCGGATCAGGCTGCATCGAGATCGGACTTTGACCATTTTCTACCAACATCGCATCTAAGAAAATCAATTTATGTAAACGCTCAGGAATTCGATCTGCCACACCTGCTATCACAGCTCCGGCATAGCTATGTCCCACCAAATACACATCGTGCAAGTCTTCCATTTCTATCAAATTTACAATATCTTTAATATGGGTATCGATATTCACCTTTTCATTGATCAGATGCTTTCTTTCACCTAATCCCGTTAAGGTTGGGCTGTAGACTTTATAATCTTTCTTTTCTAAATTATTTTCCACATCTTGCCAGCACCATCCGCCGTGCCAAGCACCATGAACGAGTACGAAAGTAGATTTGTGATGTACGTTTTGAGCATGAACGATAACGAAACTGCTCATCATGAAAAGCAGCAGAAATAAGCTTTTTAATTGTTTCATTTTTTATAATTTTACTATGTTTTTATTTACAGTACAAAAATAAAATCATCAGAAAGGGTAAACAATAACTCATCCTAAAATGAGTCGTTCA